>JAFQOH010000120.1:0-15914 GCA_017403345.1 Thermoguttaceae bacterium | reverse complement strand
TCTGGGGTTGCACGAGCCTCACGTCGGTGACGATCCCCAACAGCGTGACGAGCATTGGAAATTACGCGTTCTTCTTGTGCAAAAGCCTCACGTCGGTGACGATCCCCGAAAGCGTGACGAGCATTGGAAATTCCGCGTTCATAGGCTGCTCTAAAGATCTGGTGATCTACGGAAAAGCGGGGTCGGAGGCGGAACGGTATGCGAAGGAGAATGGGATCAAATTCAAAGTAGAGTAACGGTTTGATTTTTCGCGCGGAGGATGCGGAGGGTGGGCGTTTGGTTTCACACTCCGCGTTCTTGCGTTTTCTTGACCTCTTACGGAGGCTCTTCCGTGTTTTCAAAGACAGAAATTCCGATGCGGATGGGGCAAATGCCTAAAAAATGATCCGAGACACACACGCGCCGCGGATCGTTTTTTGATAAAAGGGAAATTCGTCCTGAAATTCTACTTCTTCCGCCGGTAAAGCAGACCGAAGGAACCAAGAAGAAGCAGGATCCACGCGGACGGTTCCGGCACGGAAGGATCCGCATGACCGACGACCGCCTGAAGCGTATTACCGATGACCGCAAGTTCCCAATCCGAGTCACTCGGCAGCGTCAGGAGGCTCGTCCAGAACGCGGCGTCCGCGTACTCGCCCAAACCGTCTTCCGTCTCGATGAGCGTGTACGCCCGGCCGGGATCCGCATCCGCGATGAGAAGCTCGAGGACAGCTTCTTCGGAAATATCCAGCGTACTGCCGCTCTCTAGGACCAGCAGATCGGAAACGTCTTCCCCAAGCTCAAACACGAGCTGCGAGCCAGCTTTCGCGGTGAAATCCCCGTCAAGCGTCATCGTCCCGATCCCGTTCCCCGGCGAGAAGACCGCACCGTCCGCGATCAGAAAATCGCCGGTCATGTTCCCCTGGAAGTTCAGGCGGCCTTCGGAAACCGACAGGCTGGAAACCTCGACACCCTGTGCGGCATCGACATTCAGCGTTCCCGCGCCTGTTTTGAGGAACTGGCCGGTACCGGCGACCTGGTTGGTGAAACTCTTCTCTTCATTTTCGGCGGCATTGACTTCCAAAGCCCCGTTTCCGCGCATCGTGACAGTGCCGGCCCCCAGCGTTCCCGCACCGGTCAGTTTCACACGGCTGGAATCGATCACCGTTCCTCCAGAGAAGCTGCTTTGGGCAGACAGCGCAAGCGTTCCGCCTCCGAGAATGGTCAGGACACTGGAACCGGTCTCCTCAAAAGCCGCTTTTTGAGTAAACACCGCGTCGGATCCGATCCCGACCGCCGCGTCATCGGTAAGCGTGATCGGCACACTACAGTCCAGACTCTTCAGGAAACGAATGGCTCCGTTACCGTCTCCCGAACCTTCAATGTTCAGTTCCGTCAACTCACGGATACCCGCAAGAGTCGCGTGCGTATAAGTCGAATCCAGCAAAAGCTGCCCCGTACCGGAGATGGAAACATTTCCTGACGCGGAACTGCTGGAACCGTACACGGCATTACTTACCTTCACGACACCGCCCGTAATGGTCAGTTTCGCAGATTCACCAGCCCCGGCACGCCCGACCTGAAGATTCTTCGCGGAAACCGTTCCTCCGGAAACCTTCATCAGGGCCGTAGAATCCGTTCCCGTGCCGATGGCGATCGTTTCGGATGTGCTCAGCGTGCCTCCGGAAATACTCAGAGAGGCTGCGTTACCGGCAGATGCCCCGATGTAGATATTCTGAGTCGACTCATACGTTCCGCCAGTCTGCGTAAAGCTGGTCTCACCGCCGGCATCATATCCGACATACGTTCTTCCGGAAACGGCAACCGAACCGCCGTTAAGCACAAACTCGCCTGCTCCGCCCTGGAAACCGATGATCAAGGCGCTCGAAAATCCATTCGTGCTGTTTCCGCTGAAAACGTTATCGCCTCCGTTGATGGTCAGTTTCCCGTCGGCACCGATGCTGTGTCCCACAAAAACGCATCCGGAGGCTGACAAACTGCCGTTTTCGCCAACGACCGCCTCGCCGTTGAACGATCTTCCCGCACTGGTGACGGCCGCGTTGATCGCCACATTCGCGTCCACCTTAGGAATGACGCCGCCAGTCCATGTCGCAGCGTCGGTATATGCCCCCGCCTGCGCAGTAGACGCAGAAGACGCCAACTTCACCTGCTCTCCCAAAGACGTCCCGGCCTTTTGCGCAGTATAGATCTGATCGATCTCATCAAACGACAGTGCGCGATCCCAAAATCCCACTTCGTCAATGAGTCCATAGAAATAATAGTCATTGTAATCTTCGCCGATATACCATTTGTAACTGCTCAACAGCGTGTCGATCTTGCTCAGATCCGCGGATCCCATTTGCTGAAGCGTTCCGTCCGCGGTCCCATAATACAAATACGCCTCGTTCGTCGTCAGATCCGCGGTGATCGCCGTGAACTGCCACTCATTGGCAGGAATAGAAAGTTTGGCGTTGACGTCGATCCGGTCTGAACCGTCGCCAATATTATAGTAAGGTCCGCCCTTATATTGCGCGTCTAAGACCACACCGGGATTTTTTCCGCTCTTCCAATTGGAATTCGACACCAGCACCCGCTCAGATGTTGAAGTGCTTGTGGGATTGAACCAGCACAGGATCGTCATTTTCCCAGCATCACCGTCTTCGATCCCAAAAGCGGTTCCGTGCGAGTCCTCAAGCCGAACGTAGCCTTTATTGCACAGGACCGCCTGTCCGAGAAAACCGTCTTCCGAGATGGAGATCGTCCGGCAGGCCGTCCCGGAAGCCGATCCGGTCATGTCGGAGTAACTGTTATCGAACCCGTAGCCATGAATAAAACCGTCCTGAATATCCGCTTTTACCGAAGAGATCCCCAAAAGACCCGCGGCGGAAAGACACAGCAGACCGCGTGTAAAAATGGTGGAGGGAGATATTCTGTTTAAAATGAAATTTTTCATTATCTTGTCTCGCATTCAAAAAACGGAAAAACCATCGCGAAAGTACTCATCAAACCGCAATGATATTACAGGATACGGCACTATTATACACCAAAATCCCTAAAATGCTTGCATTTCGGGCAAAAAAAAAGCAAAAAAAGCAAAAAACATTCACAAAAACCGTTTTTTTGTAAAATCCCACCCCCATTCGATGTATTTCAATGAACTTTCCATCTTTTCATCGGCCAAAGTACCCCCAAACTCACGATCATGCCCAGCACTCCCTCCGCCCGCATTGCTGATTTATGCGGAAATTCCGGTTTTTTTTTCGTTTTTTTCGTTTTTTCTTTCAATTTCAGCGCCGGACGCTCTGGACAAATCCGCTTTTTGTGGTTTAATGAAAGATGGTGCGGGGAATGCGGAGTTCCCCGGAGGCGGAAGCTGGACTCGTAAAACGGCCAAACCTCTTAACCGATCCAGTTTTTTCAATTTCATGGAATTAAAATTTTCGGACAGACAAAATGACTCGCGTAGCTATTCTCGGAGCGACGGGCTATACCGCGCTGGAAACGATCCTTCTCCTTTTGCGTCACCCGCACGTGAAGATCACGGCACTGACGACGCGCTCGGACGAAAATCTTCATGTCTCGCAGGTCCATCCCCAGTTGACGGGACGTCTTGACCTTCACCTCGAAAACCTTACGCCGGAACAGATCGGCGAACGTGCCGACTGCGTGTTCTGCTGCCTTCCGCACAAGGCGAGCGCGGAACGGATCCCGGCTCTTCTGGCTCAGGGATGCCGCGTCATTGACCTGAGTGCCGACTACCGTCTCGATTCTCCTGAAGTTTTCGAGAAATGGTACGGCGTCGCGCATCCGGATCCGGAACGTCTGGGCAAAGTCCCGTACGGTCTTCCGGAACTCTTCCGCGAACAGATCCGCGGTGCTCAGCTCGTCGCAAACCCCGGATGCTATCCGCAGACGGCGATCTGCGCGCTTGCTCCGCTGCTCGCGAAGAAAATGATCCGCCCGAACGGCATCATCGTTGACTCTAAGAGCGGTGCTTCCGGAGCAGGTAAAAGTCTGAAACCGCACCTTCTGTACTGCGAACTGAACGAAGGATTCAGCGCGTACGGCGTCGGCGTGCACCGTCACCAGCCGGAGATCGAGCAGGTCCTCGGCAAAGTCGCTGGAGAACCGGTCGATCTGATCTTCACGCCGCATCTCGTTCCGATGGAACGCGGTATCCTTTCGACGGCGTACTCCTGCCCGACCCGTGAATTCACGCAGGAAGAAGTCATGGCCGCCCTGCGCGAATACTGGGCGAACGAGCCGTTCGTGCGCGTCGTGGACCATCTGCCGAATACGCGCGAGTGCCGTTTCACCAACTACGTGAACGTGACGGCACGCATCGTGAAAGACCGCATCGTGACGGTCTCCTGCATCGACAATATCACGAAAGGCGCGTCCGGTTCCGCGGTCCAGAACTTCAACATTCTGTACGGTTACCCGGAAGACACGGCGTTGATTTAATTCGGTATTTTTAGTTCTGTGTTTCTTTGAAAACCCGGCGCATTCGATCAAAAAACGGCCTCGGCCGGGTTTTCAAAAACCGTTCGATCCTCCCGGTGAGGTCCGGAAAACTTTCCCCATTCCCCCCCCCTTGAAGTTTCTTTGGACTTTTTTATAATGAGAAGTAAAGAGACCTGGCGGGACTGTCCAACGCCCTGCGATCCTCGCAGAATGCGTGTTTTTTCGTAAAATTTCGTGACTCTGCTCCTGCAGTTCCTTCCATCCATCCTAATTAAGGAGAAAATCAAATGACGATGAATCGACGTGACCTTTTGAAGACCTCGCTGGCTGCGGGTCTTTTCCTTCCCGGTATTTCTGGTCTGGCATACGGAGACGATTCTCCGAATGAACGCGTGAATGTGGCGCTCATCGGCCTTGGCGGTCAGGGCGGCCATCAGGTCGGCGGTCTGCGGAGTCAGAATATCGTCGCACTGTGCGACTGCGATGATTCCCGCGCAGGCAACGTTTACGGAAAATTCCCGAATGCGAAAAAATTCTACGATTACCGCAAGATGTTCGATGAAATGTCGAATCAGTTCGACGCCGTCGCCGTCAGTACGCCGGACCACACGCATTTCCATCCGTCGTGGATCGCCATGTCGCTGAACAAGCACCTCTATCTCGAAAAACCGATGGCGCACTGTGTAAAAGAGTGCCGCATCCTGACCGAAATGGCTCGCGAAAAGAAGCTGGCGACTCAGCTTGGAATGCAGCGTCACGCGAAACCTCAAATGCGCCGTACGATCGAGGCCATTAAATCCGGCGCGATCGGTGAGATCACGCACGTTTTCAGCCGCGTCGGCGGTGACCGCGGGATGCGTGCTCCGCTTGATTTTTCCAAACCGATCCCCTCAGGTCTCGACTGGGAAGCGTGGATCGGTCCCGCAAAATTCCGTCCCTACACATCGGACCTCTGCCCGTACTGGTGGCGTTTCTGGTGGGATTACGGAACGGGTGAAACGGGCAACTGGTGCTGCCATATTCTTGAGATCCCGTTCTGGGCGCTGGACCTGACGTACCCGGAAAAAATTGCCGCGACTGGTCCGGAAGTCGATCCGGAACGCACGTCGAAGAGCATGAACGTCGTGTTTGATTTCCCGGCGATCGACGGCCGCGGTCCCGTGAAACTCTACTGGAGCCACGGCGGTTTTGATCTGGCGATCCGCCAGTACCGCGACCAGTTCCCCAACATCCGCATGGGAAACAATTTCTTCGTCGGTACCAAAGGCGTGATCTCGTGCGATTTCGATTGGCATGAAGTCCGTCTCTTCGACAAAACGGCCGAGTACCAGAAGCCGGAAGAAACGATCCCGCCGTCTCCCGGATTCCACCGCGAATGGATCAATGCCATCAAGGGCGGCGAGCCGGCGACGTGCAATTTCGATTTCAGTGGAAAGATCGCAGAAGCCGGTCTCCTCGGTAACGCAGCTTACCGCGTTGGTGCAGCGGAACCGATCCGCTGGAACTGGAAAGAGATCAAATCTCCCGATTGCGCGGCGATCGATGAGTTCAACTATCCGAACTACCGTAAAGGATGGGAGATCGGCTGATTTTCCGTAAATTCCATGAGACGTCATTCCGTTCTCATGATCCCGCCGTCGGGAGACCGCGCAGCTCCCGATGGATTTTTTGAAATGAAAGTCCGTGCCGTCGCCAACCCCGGCGGTACGGCCTCCGCGCATACTAAGATCGGCAGGCGCAAAACACAAAAAGATCCAGCGAGATCCCGATCGGAAAACGGTAAAAATGGCACTGTTCGGCAGAAAGGAACGTCCTCATGTTCGCAAATTCTCGGGAAAATGATCCCCAGGAAAAAATCGAAGCCGTCCGGTCCAGACAAACCATAGGGCCGTCGGCTGCCGGTATCTCCGGAAGACATTCCTCAAACACGCATTTCCAAGCCGCCCTCTCCCAAGATGCCGGAAACGCCTCCCCGCACAACACTTCCTCCGGCACCCCATCTCAAAAAATGTCAGACGAGCAAACAAAACACTCGCAGTCCGTTTTTCCCTCAGAAGACCGTTCTCCAACTCCAATTTCTCCCATCGCCGGAACTCCAGTCGGATCGGAACGCAATGCACTGGATCCATTCAATGAAACGGCAGATGACTCGATCACGAAATCACTTTCACCGGTCATGGCGGAAGAAAAGCTCCTTTCCACACAGCAGGAGCTTCCAGAGATCCGGATCGACGGCGATATGCTGGAACTTGGGGTGGTATTTGACGAATACGAACTAATCCGTTTCATCGGCGGCGGCGGAATGGGAAACGTTTGGCTCGCACAGGATTCGAATCTGAACCGGCTCGTGGCACTGAAAGTCCTGCATTCCGACAAAAGCATGAATCCTGAAGTCATTCAGCGTTTCTATTCAGAGGCACAGGTCGCCGCGATGCTCAATCACCCGAACATCACGCAGATCTACGCATTCCGAGACCATCGTGAGTCCCGCAGGATGTTTCTCACTATGGAGTACGTTCGCGGCGAGAATCTTCGTGACCGCGTAAAAAATCACGGTCCGATGAGCGTTTCTGAAACCATCCTCATCGCGCTTCAGATCTCGCACGCTCTGAATCACATGGCACAAAGAAAAATCGTGCACCGCGACATTAAACCGTCGAATATTTTGCTCACCAAAGAGGGAGAAGCCAAACTGATCGATCTAGGTCTGGCCCGCATTTCCTACTCGGCCCTCGACGGAGGTCCTGGATTTGAGCACTACATTCCGAACGACATCACTGCCAGCGGTGTGACTCTCGGAACTTTCGACTACATTTCCCCAGAACAGGCACGTGATCCACGAAATGTCGATACGCGCAGCGACATTTACTCGCTCGGCTGCACGCTTTTCTATCTGCTGACCGGGCATCCGCCGTTTCCACAGGGAACTCCGCTTCAGAAACTCCTTCAGCATCAAAGCGACAATCCAATGGACGTTTCTCTTTCACGGATCGATGTGCCGGATTCTCTCAACCGGATCCTGACTCGGACCATGATGAAAAATCCGGATGAACGCTACGCCCAGCCGGAAGAACTTATCGCCGACCTAGAAATGGCAGCGCAGGAAGCGGGGATCCCGCTGAAGAACAGTCTCTTTACCTCACCGCTCGCAGAACCGTCCGTTTTTTCCTCGTTTTCGGCCAGCAAGACCCTCCAGTTCCTTTTTACTCAAATGTGCTGGATCGTTCCCATCCTGTTTTTCGGTACGGGACTCTGGTTCCTTGAGAAAATGTGGACTCCGCCGTTTTCAGACGGTGAACTTCCGCCTCCGCCGGGGATCCCCAAGCGAGAATCCCCCAACACACCAACGGCTGCCTTCCCGCCGGAAAACACTCCGTCCGAAGAGGTAATAGCAGCTCCGTCTGGGAACACAAATTCGTCTCAGACCGAGCCGTCTCAAACACTTCCAGGCCAAACGCCTTCCACGGTGCCTGCAAGCCTAGAGGCCGGACCGTTTCCGAACGAAAGTGCTCCTACGGGCCCGCATTCCGCTCTGCCGCCTTCCCCTTCTCCAGAAGGAATTTCGGGACTGGGAAACGACACATCGGCAGTTTCCGACACTCCGAAGACATCATCGGAAGAGATCCGGCAAATATCGAGTCCTCAAACAAACGCGTCACAGGATCCAAACGCGTCCATTTCCTCACCTGGAGTTTCCGGCATGCCGAGAGTACCCGGACGTTCCGCATCCGGTCTGGGATCCGTACCAGCCGAGCACACCGTTCCGATGCCGTCTCCAACTCCGGATGACGCACCGCTTCCGCCCCCGCTCCTTCCTCGTGTAGAATCGCGGCCGTAACTAGGATCCTGCGGCAGGTCAGCTCCAGTTCAGCGACCGCCAACGGTACGCTCCAATAAAAACAGCGTCCTCGCGCTCCTTTCACAGAAAACCATTTCTTCAAAAAAAGTCCCCGCAAAGTCTCAAACTCTGCGGGGTCCCAAATCACAGTGCGGCCCACCATTTGCGAGCGTTACTCCCGAAGGTCCAGCAATTCGACAGAACGGTGCTTTTTCCTGACTCGAGGAACCGTTTCTCCTCCCGTTTCCGAAGGCGTTTTAGTTCCAGCAGACGCATTTTGAGGATCGACCTGGACCTGTCCCCCCAACCGTTCATGAATGGAGGCGGACTCCAAACCAGAAGCGGACTTTGCAGTTTCGGCACGTCCACCGGCAACGACTCGCCACCCGCCGGAAATGGTTTCCGGTCTCGTAGTTTTCACGGTGAACGGCACCTCCGAAATAGGCTCCGAAGCCTCCGATCCCGCGGTCATTCGTTCCGTCTGCGTTTGCTCCGTCCGTTTCATTTCCGTCTCCGGAGCATCAAACTCCATCTCAAATCGGCGCGAGACCTCCTGCCGGCGGCGGTCAAATTCGCAGCAGGGGGCGTAGGGATCGAAATCGTTTGCGTAGAAACTCCGAGAAGACGCACGTACAGACGGAACCGAAACCGTTCCCGCAGTTTCCGCTTGAGCATTTTCCTGCTCATGACAAACTCCCGGTTCCTGATAAAATTCCGATCCGCGGAACGATCCCTTCGTTGAGGAAAGCGGCACTTTACGCGGCGGGATCGTAGTAAAATCGTATGCGTAACGGTAATTCGCCAACTCTTCTTCCGTCAATTCCCGAACCTGCGCAGACGTTCTTCGAGCGTCTCCCGTCTGACGGGTCTGCGGTACAGAAACCTTCCCGGGATCCAAAGTTTCAGAAGTTTCGACGGCTCTCCATCGAAGGTGAGACGAATCCCCAGCTGAAACGTTTCCATTTTCCTTTAACTCTTCAGACGTATTTTCCTGCGGATCGGCGTGAGATGCCAATGCAGCCTCGACTGGCACTTTCTGGACCGTCACGCGTTTTTCAGAAGCCGTCTGAATGGCCTCTGCTCTTCGGGAAGGCTCCTTTTCTTTGGCAGATGCAGCCGGAGCATTCACGATTGCAGTCGTTTCACTCGGCAAAAGTCCTCCGTCCTGCACATCTTTTCGTTCCACATAGACGCTCCGTGCACTCGTTGCCGGCGGATCGACCCGCATTTTTCCCAGAAGCGGATCCCGTCCCGAGATCCGAGCCTGCTGACACCCCAACGCAAGAAGGAGCGTCCCACATACGAAACACGTGAATACACATTGAATCCGCTTCATAAAAATCCGCCAAATATCTAATGGGAAAATCTGAAAGGAAACAAAAATTTCCAAATTCTCTTTATTTTTAGCTTTTTTTTGACTTTTTGTCCAGACTGATTTTCGCGAAATCTGCGAAAACTGCAAGAAATTCCAGCTTCACGCCAAAACATGCCAAGATACGAAAAGCAAGCAAAAGAAAAAAACAAGAAAACGGACATCTCCAAAAAAGGTCCATCCGGGAACTGCGTACCAGTTTTTCACCACTGAAAACACGGATATGCACAGAGACACACAGAAAGAGGAACACGAAAAGCACGAAAAAATGCGGATCCCACGAAATGTTTTTAAAATTTTTTAAGATCCATTTTGCGCGATTTCATGTTTTCCGTGAATTCCATGTCAGGGCACGTTCACTCCCTTTTTCCTTCTTTTTCTTTTCAGTGTGGATCTGAGCCGCTTCTGCACACTCAGTGGTAAGATCCGACCTGACCGGTACGCAGCTGCCAGAAGAGCCTAAAAAAACGGCTTCGAAACCGAAACTCCGAAGCCGCAGGTAAAACATTTCACAGAAGATCAACCGACAGCGGCAGTTTCATCCTTTTCATCCTTTTTTGGGAAAAGGACCGAAGCAAGGATCCCAAGTGCCATGACGCCGATGATCACTCCCAGCGAGATCAGCGTCAGCGTGCCGCCAAAATCGTGTGCGTGGATCCATTCTTTGAAATATCCGGCGAAAATCATCTTGAGACTGACGTAAAGGAGGATCAATACGAGACTCGATTTAAGGAATCGAAATTTCTCGATCATTGCCGCGAGTGCAAAATAGAGTGAACGCAGTCCCAAAAGCGCAAAAATGTTCGATGTAAAGACGATGAACGGATCATGCGTGATGCCGAAAATCGCGGGGATCGAATCCACCGCAAAGATCACGTCACTGGTCTCAATGACTAAAAGCGCAAGAAGAAGCGGCGTGACGAGCCACTTTCCATCCACTCCGCGAACAAAAAAATGCTCGTTCAAGATCTTGTCGGTCACGTGAAAAAAACGTTTCGCCAAACGGATCATCGGATTTTTATCCGGCTGGATCTCTTCATGCGAACTGAAGACCATCTTCAATGCCGTAAAAAAGAGAAGCCCCGCGAAAACGTAGATCATCCAGTCAAACTTCTCCACGATCGCAGCCCCGACTCCGATCATGACTCCGCGAAGAATGAGAGCACTAAGGATCCCCCAAAAAAGCACACGGTGCTGGTAAAGCTGCGGGATCCCGAACGAAGAAAAAATCAGACTGATGACAAAAATATTATCGAGGGAAAGGGATTTTTCCACCAGATACCCGGCAAGAAATTCGCACGCGGCAGTCTTTCCGCAGGCTTGTCCTGATTCATGGAACATTCCCGCGATCCCCCCAATATCGTGTTCATAGATAAAATAGATCCCGACATTGAAAAGCAGCGCGATCCCGATCCAGACAGCAGTCCATTTCAGAGCCTCACGGATCCCCATGACATGCGCCTTTCGGTTAAAGACTCCAAGATCGAGCGCCAGCATAAAAAAAACCAGCCCCAAAAATCCGACCCAAAGCCAAACTACTTCCATCTTGCCTTCCTGTTCGTAGTGAAAATTTCCAAAAATCCGAAAACGGCGCACGATACAGCCATTTTCAGTATAGCGCAAATCCGGCAAATGTCAAGGCTCTGAAACGCCTTTCAATACAAAAATTCTGATTTATTCTGCAGATGGCCGATTTCCAGAAGCTGGGCTTACCGGTGCCGGAAGAGGTTCCGGTGACGGAAGACCCGAAATGGAAAGCTCGGCAAGCGAATCGCCATACGCAGGATCTCCCACACCTGGAGCTCCCACTCCGGTATCTCCCGCCTTCTGTTCTGCTTGCTCATTCTGTTCCGCCTGCTCTATCTGGGCAACTTGCCGTCCCTGCGCTTCATGCGTTCCCTGCGCTTCATGCGTTCCCTGCGCTTCATGCGTTCCCTGCGCTTCATGCGTTCCCTGCGCTTCATGCGTTCCCTGCGCTTCCGTCACATTTTGTGCCGCGTCAGCAGTCAAGGCCGGCATAGTTTCAGTACCTTTCTCTGAAACGGCAACAGCATCCCAAATCGCTTCTGAAAGGAGTGCCGGATCTGCGTTTCGAAATTCTTCCTCCGTCATACCTACCATATCCGGCGTAATGCTCCGCGCATCTTTTGGGATCCGCACATTTTCCGGGATCTGCCTCACAGCGGCAGTGTCAGCTCCGGCAGCCGAAAGATCAGTTACGCCGTCAGTTCCTCCAGCGACTGCGCCAGCGGCAGGTACAGCCTCCTGCTGCGCCCAGCCGGTTTCTGCCGATTTCAAAACCAGCGTACTTTCTGCATTTTTCAAATTCGGGACCGTTTCAAAAGCGGGACTTCCGCTCCGTTGGACGGTCGGCGGAATAACGGGGACCTCTTCCACTGGGACTGGTTCTACCGGGATCTCCTGAACCGGAGACACAGAAGGTGCCGAGTACGGAAGCGGAGCCGTTTCATAATGCTGCACAGTTTCAGACTCCGGACTCATTCCAGACACCGCGCCCCCCGAAGTTCTCCAATTCCCCGATGCAGCGACAGGCATCTGATACTGGGTCGGCGTAGAATATGGAGCGGAATTCCAGCTTGAAGGTGCGTAGCTCGACATGGAAGGGCGTACCCCTTTCGGCCACGGTATCGTTCCCGAGGTCCCGGAATTCGGTTTTAGGTATCCGCTCAGCCCCAAAAGTTCCGGATGCTGTGCAAGTTTCTCCGACATGACCTGTGCATTAAAAAGGATCGGTTCAAGACGCTGCGGGAGTTCACTGACTTTATCCAGTGTATTTTGAAGACGATCGTAGAGTCTCCTGTCACGCAGCAGCATGCCGAGAGTAGAATCCTCACGATTCAGGGATGCCGTGAAAACACTCATCTCCCGCAGAGTCTCGGTAATACTGGCCGTCCAGCTCGCCATCTGATCCTCATTCGCCAAGACTTCCGTGATCCGATGCACATTGGTGAGCGTTTTATTTGTCATCTTGATCATATTGTCGACACTGTCAAGCGATTTCCCTAATCTTTCGGACAGTCCAGTCAATGTCGTATTGGAAAACTGGACAGTTTTCTGAATGCCGTCAAGCGTATCGTTCATTTTGTCCATCGTCTCAGGCAATTTCTCGCTGGCACTGTAGATGTTCGCAACCGAACTTTGAATATTTCGGCAAAATTCATCATTCAGGATCATCGAGAAATTGGTCATGATCCGATCCGTATTGCCTGTGATGCTCTGCGCATTGCTCATGATCGCGGCAACATTTTCGCGATTTTCCAACAGGATCTCGTTCGTAGTCGCTGCAACACGTGACAGTTCCACCGAAGCCGTCGTGACGTCATTGATCGTCACAGTCAACTTTTCCTGCATCTGCGCCATCAAAAGTGCCGGATCGAGCGTCGTTACTCCCTGAATGATCTCACCCGGTTTGATCTCCGTGTGCCGAGTCTCATCCGTTTCATCCGTCTGACGCGTGATCATACGCAGAGAAGCGTCTCCCAAAAGTGAAGAAACGAGATGGCACTCCTGGTCATGGTAAAGTTTGTGGTCGTCGTAGATCCGCGCCGTCACGATGACCCCTTTCGTTTCCGTCAGTTCCACCTTGCTCACCCGCCCGATGAGTATCCCGCTCTGATAGATCGGAGTATTGGCCATGACATTCGGCGCATCCATCATCTGGATCTTGATCTCGTAACTCGTCGTGCTCAGTTTCTCTCTGGAACCGAGGAACGTCAAGAAAATCATGATGATGACGAGACTCAGCACGACTGCGGCTCCCAATCGTAATTTCATCGTGCGTTCGTTCATGGTAAAATCTCCTTGGTCTATCTCAAAAACCGGATTTCACTCGGTCTATTTTTCTTTCAGGCGTTTACTGCCGTCTCCAAAAACAAAATCATGGATCCGAGGATCTCTGCTTCCTTCGATCATTTTAGCCGGTCCGTTGAAAAGGATCTGGCACTCGTTCCGCTTCAGGCGTGCCGTTGGATAAAGCATGACCACACGATCTGCGACATTCCGAACGGTCGTCATGTCGTGAGTCACGATGACACTGGTGATCGAGTACGTTTTCGCCATATGCGCCATCAAACGGTTGATGACGTCTGTCATGATCGGGTCCAGCCCCGTCGTCGGTTCATCGTAAAGGACGATCTTCGGCTGAAGGACCAGTGCCCGCGCGATACCGACCCGTTTGCGCATCCCGCCGGAAAGTTCTGCCGGACGTTTCGGCAAGACATTTGTCGAAAGCCCAACTTCATCCAAAAGACGCAGGATCGTCTCCATCATCTCCTGACGAGGCTGTTTCGTGTGCTGGACGAGCGGAAAAAGAAGATTCTCCTCGATCGTCATGCTGTCGAAAAGCGCAGCCATCTGAAAAACAAAACCGTAACTTTTCCGCGTCTCGGCAAGCTCGGACTCATTGAGCGTCCCAATATCGACTCCATCGAAAAGGATCCTGCCGGAAGTCGGACGGATCAGCCCGATCAGGTTCTTCAAAAGGACCGTCTTGCCGCATCCACTCTCGCCAATGACAGCAAGCGTCTCTCCCTGCGCAATGTCAAACGATATGTCCCGCAAGACATTCTGCGCTCCAAACGTGACACTCAAATTTTCAACTTTCAGGAGTGTGCTCATTTCAGGACCTGCTCCCATGGCACGAAAAAACTAAAATTCGGCTCCCGTGTGCCACACGAGAGGATCGCGTCACACGTTTCCCGCTCCTATCCGTCAGACGATACTCTTATTTAAAGCTGACGCGGCATCGGTGTGAATAGGATCTCGTCAAGCGCCTCAAAAATCGTCCCCAACGCCAAGTCAAGCAGGAGAATGAAAACGAATGAAAGCACGAACGCCTCCGTCGCAGCACGCCCTACCCCCTGTGCTCCCGCTCGGCTGTTGAATCCGCGATGGCAACCGATCAGTCCGATCGTCGCACCAAAGAAAATGCTCTTGAATACGCCGATAAAAACGTCCGCCTCACTCACGATCTTGTTCGAGTTCGTGAGATAAAAATGCCAGTCGATATTGAAGATCCAGACGGAAAAATACGCACCGCCAACGATCCCCATAAAGTCTGCAAACAGCGTCAGGATGGGAATCAGAAGCATACAGCCAAGAAAGCGCGGAACGACAAGATAGTGAACGGGATTCACACCCATGCTTCCAAGCGCGTCGATCTGCTCCGTAACTCGCATCGTTCCCAATTCCGCCGCCATACTGCTCCCGATCCGGCCTGCAAGCATCGTAGCCGCCAGTACCGGACCAAGCTCACGCACGAGGGAAAGATTGATCAAAGCCCCCATGCGCGTCTCCAAATAGTAATCTTTCAGCTGCGCATAACTCTGCACGGAAAGGACCATGCCGATGAACGTTCCCGTTAATGCGATGACCGGGAGGCTCCGAATACCGATCTCATACGCACACGGTAAAAGCGTTCCGCGGCGCGGCAAACGGATGAGCCAGTGAAAGACCTGACTGGTAAAATACGCAAAGTCGCCAATGGCATAAAGCCAGTTCGCCACAGTCTCGCCCACCTGGATCAGATAGCGGACTAGCCATGATTCCTGCGCGGTTTCGTCCTCTTCACTTTCTTCGAGCGTTTCAGGATCTTCCGCCTTTTCGGGAAGTTCCATTACATTTTCGCTCGCATCCGCAGCAGTCTCTACCGTCTCTATGCTTTGCTCTGCCGTTTCGAATGCCTGCGGTTCTTCCTCAACCGCCTCCGCGGGCTGAGAGGGCACCAAAAGCGCTCCAGGATCCTGCACATCTTCCGAACGGGACTTCAGACTCAAAGCCAGCGCCTCAAGCCGGGCCTCTTCCACTGCCAATTCCTGCGCAAGCGCAGTAAGACGTTCATTCTCGTGCTTCTGTGCCGATTCCGCCTTCCGGATCTCCTCTTCACGGCGGGCAAGCTCCGCAAGACGCGCATCCTGTTCCCGTCGCTGAAGCTCTTCCTGACGGCGTTTCTCCTGAAGACGCTCCCACTCGGCAAACTGTTCCAAACGCTTTCGTTCTTCCGCCTGACGCTTTTCCTCCGCACGGAGCGCTTCTTCTGCCGCAAGCTCTTCCTGACGCTTTCGTTCTTCCGCCTGACGCTTTTCCTCCGCACGAAGCGCTTCTTCTGCCGCAAGCTGCTCCTGACGCTTTCGCTCTTCCGCCTGACGCTTTTCCTCCGCACGAAGCGCTTCTTCTGCCGCAAGCTCTTCCTGACGCTTTCGCTCTTCCGCCTGACGCTTTTCCTCCGCACGAAGCGCTTCT
>JAFQOH010000119.1:0-1941 GCA_017403345.1 Thermoguttaceae bacterium | reverse complement strand
TTTTTAATCTTTTGAAACCTTTTTAATCTTTTGAAACCTTTTTAATCTTTTGAAACCTTTTTAATCTTTTGAAACCTTTTTAATCTTTTGAAACCTTTTTTTGTTTTTTCGTTTTTTTCCTGAAAATTTCCCCAGAAAGCCCTTGCAGTGATCCCGTTTTTTCGATAAAATACGCAATGCAATGGTTTCGGCCTCACGGCTCTGCTCGGAACGTGCGGAGTGGAGTTTGGAGGCATTTCGTGCATTTTGACTGAAAAAAGAAAACCGGGAAACGGGAACGGCCTTCCCGGCATTTTTCTGTTTCTCTGGATCCCAGGAGTGATTTTTATGGACCTTTCGCTGCGAAAAAGCATTTACGCGATCCTGATCATCCTTTCCCTCGGTCTGATCCTTGGGAGGATCTTTGCCGTAGACACGGTGAGCAAACGGGATCTGCAGACCTACCGCTTGAATCAGATCCCCAAACAGCTTGCCGAAAAGGAAGCGCGTCTTCAGGGGCTTGGCGAGAGTCCGGAGGCAATCGCAGCGGAAATGAAAAAGACGGAAGCGAAACTTCAGGAAAGCGCGATCCTCTGCACACCCTTTTTTAGTGCGAATGACCGAAGCCGATGGTGCACGATCCGGGCGCTCGTCGAGCCGGAGATGCGTGTGGAGGGGGCGCCGTACGCCATTGATAAAGTGCGGCTCCTGCGCGGCTGGGACACGATCGACATGGTGAAGCACGACGGACACTACTACTCGAGCAAACCGCCGCTTCTTCCGACGATGATGGCCGGCGTTTACTGGGTACTTTACCATGGGTTTGGGCTGACGTTTGCAGAAGATCTCTACTTGGTCTGCATTCTGATCCTCACGTGCGTGAACTTGCCGTTCATGGCTCTTTTTCTGTGGGTGAGCACCAAACTTGCGGAACTTTTCGGAAAAACAGACCGGACGAAGATCTTCATGGTCGCTGCTGCGTGTTTTGCGACGTTTCTTTCCACGTTTTGCGTCACGCTGAACAATCACCTTCCGGCGGCTGCGTGTGCTGCGGCGGCGCTCTATCTTGCGATGAAAATGATCTTGACTGGGGAATTCCGACACGAAAACTCTTTTCTCATCGGGATACTTAGTATGTTTTTCGTCATCAACGAGCTGCCCTCGCTGAGTCTTTTGGCGTGCATTTTCATTGCGCTCGTGCTTTACCTGCCGTGGAAAACGGACTTTCGTCAGGCTGTTCAGCACGTTTTGCTTTGGGGAATGGGCGTTGGTGTGACGCTTGCGCCGATCTTGGCGACGAACTACATTGCGCACGATTCGTTCCGCCCGCCGTACATGCACAGGTCTGAAGGGGACAATTGGTACGAGTACACTTACCAGACCGCGAACGGACGCGAAGTGAAGAGTTACTGGCAGGAACCGAAAGGACTCGACGTCGGCGAGCCGGACCGGATGAAGTACGCGTTTCATTTGACTTTCGGACACCACGGCGTCTTTTCGCTCACTCCGATCTGGATCTTTTCGATGATCGGCGCGGTGATGCTGCTGCGTGCACCTGACCGAAAGCTCCAGCTTTTCGGCACGATGGTCCTTGGTCTGACCGCGCTGATCCTTGCGTTTTACATCATGCGTCCGCTCGGAGACCGAAACTACGGCGGAAACACGTGCGGGCTCCGTTGGACGTTTTGGCTCATTCCGCTTTGGCTCTGCACGCTCTTCCCGGCGCTCGAGAAGCTCGAAAACCGCCCGTTCCTTTGGCGTCTGGCGCTCGTCTGTCTCGCATTTTCCGCGCTCTCGGTCTCCTACCCGATCTGGAATCCGTGGACGCATCCGTGGCTTTTCAATCTCTAGCCGAGGCATTGGCGAGACCGGATGACCGGATGACCGGCTGTAAGACAGCGAAAAGAAAGCTGAAAGACAGCGAGAAGACAGCGAAAAGAAAGCTGAAAGAAAGCTGAAAGA
>JAFQOH010000118.1:0-33588 GCA_017403345.1 Thermoguttaceae bacterium | reverse complement strand
TTGAACGGATTTTCGATCTCCACGCTCTCGATCAAGCGCCTTCCCGCGCTCATATTGATGGCATTGATGAAGCACTTCAGACCATTTTCCGCACCAGGCGACGAAAATAGATACTGAAACACGACATCTGCCGTCGGCGGCAGTTCAAACGGAACTCTCCCAGCCATTTTCGCAGCCTCCCCCTTTCACACCAAACACACACTCCAAACGCCCGTCCCACTGTTTATACCATGAAAATTGGAAAAGTCAAGAAAAGTTTCGGAGAAAAATGGAAAGAAAAGTTAAAATCAGCCACATTTGGTACCTTGTATAATAAAACTCCTTTCTACTTCACGACAGGTCCTCTGTATAACATAATTCATACGCCTCACCCACATTGCCTATCACCTGTCCAGCATTGTAATACGAGGGATCGGTAATAAAATTCCAGACGCAGGCACCAGTATTCCCTAGGTTCGGCCCCAATGTATCGAACGCCCCTGCCTGACCAGCAGCCGTCGCTCCCCCTGCGTGGACTAGCCAATCCCGATCAGTAAACTGGCTTCCTTTTGTAGAAGCCTTCGGTACCCAGGCAAGACCGGGAACTCCGTACTTCCGCGCCGCCTGAAGCGGCAGCAGCGTCGGATAGGACCCAAACGAGAGTACATTACCCGCAGTATTCAGAGTAAAGTTATCTCGAGGCGCAGGAGGAGGACTCGGAGGCGGCGGGGCGGTTTTGGGCACGACAGGCCCGACCCCCGGCACGAATGCCTGTGCTTGACGGGGCGGAATACCTGTCGGTGGTGGTGATAGGCCGATTCTGCCATTCAACTGCTGCGGCGGGAGATACTGGCTTGGACCGCCCGAATTGTCGGGCTGGACGGGAGGAGAGGCGGGCTGATTGTTGGGCAGGAGGTTCGTGTCTGCCGGAGATGCAGGGGGCGTTTGCGAAGCGTCAGTCGGACTCGAGTTTTGCGGAACGAGATCCCCGGTAGCTGGAGTTGTAGAGGCAGCCCCCTGCGACGTACTCAGTATCGCGCGAGCCTCGTTCTCTATCCTTGCGTAGTCCTCCGGTGAGAGGCGATCGCCGACTATCCCTCGCACGTAGTCCATCGTCTCCTGCGTCACTGCGAACTTGGAGTTGCCACCGGCGAGGAGTATGGTTCGACAGTAGTCCTCGAGCTGTTCCTGAGACATCTCGCCACCCTGTAGGAGGCGGTTTTCTGCCATGTTGGCGGCCTCGGAATCGGCAGTGTTCTTGATTTTCTCCCACTGCGCGTCCTCCTGTGCCCGCACCGCTTGCTCCCTAACTTCACATTTCTGCACTTCCCCTAGGGACCAATTATGCACCTTTTCAAGTTCTAGTCTTATATCGGGGTCTAAGTTTTTATCCTCCAAAACCTCCTCGATGTTGGCTTTAAGAGTATAGGGGCTAACGCCGGTATAGGGGTCATCGCCGTAGCGCTGGTATTTTTTTATGTCCTGGAACAACTTATATGCGGGACTATCCAAGGGCAACCGCGAGATCTTCTGAGCAGCCGGTGAGACGTGACTTCCGCGCCGGCCCCATCTTGAGGCGGTCTTACCTAGTCCGCCCAATAAATGTGTATGGTAAAGGTCTACATATGTCATACCACATAGCTCCATAAGTACGAGAAAAATGGCTAAATATCGTGCAGTTTTTTCGCGCAGCGATTTACGAAATGCCTCGAATGCGGCGCTGTAACTGTAGATCAGTATAACACCGGCTATGGAAAGAATACAAATGATTCCCAGAATCGGCAGAATCGCTCCGTTAGACCACATCACGCTGCGGCCGATCTGCCCCCCTCGAAGTGCAAAAAACAAATTCATCTTCTCCTCCCTTTCAAAACTTCTGTAGAAAATCTGTCAATAATTTCATATTAGTAGATTTCAGAATTATTTCAAGGGGGACATTAAAAAATCAAAAGTATTGTATTAGCGGGTCTCTTGGATCGTAGGTGTCTTGATATATAACGCGGTCCGGGTTGCGCGCCGGCGTACCTTGCGGGATAAACAGAGGCTGCACAGGCTCCATGGGTGTGGGAGAGGGCGCAAACATCGACAAGTACCACGGCATAAAATCCTTTCCAGGCGTCGAATTAACACGCTCTTGCTCCAGATCAATAGGTGTCCTCCAGCCCTGGTTCCGTTGATCAAGCGTCGGCGGGATGGGCGAGACCTCATACGCAGCCTCTCTGCCCGCCCCCTCGCTCTTATACGCATATGCCGCGGCGTTGTAGTCCTCTTCCTCGCCCGTTTCGGGGTTCATTCTTTTCTGCGTGACTTGCGGGGCGTTCATCCAGTCCCGATACCGCCGGTCCATCCAGTCAATAAAGCTGCCAGACCACCCAGAGGGACGTTTTGATACCTCGGCGCGACGGGCGATCCGTTTGCCAGCTTCGCGATCGTAATTTACCTGAAACTCCGGCTCGGCGGTATAATGCAGTTTCACGTTTGCCTCCGGCTGCTGGCGAATAAAATTAGAGGCGTCTGAAGCACCCTCCCCGAACCTACGGCCTCGTGCCAACTCCCGCTGCAGCTCTCGGCCTGTCCTCTCAGTCCCAGCCAAGTCCTCGTAGCTCTTCTCGCGGCGCCACGTATTTGCTACTATAGCGTCGCGTCCGGCCTTTCCGATCTCGTAAGCACCCTCCATCACAAAGGCAGGCCGCAACGTCCCCACTCCGGCACCAACTCTAAGTGCCGCGGGCCAACCTGCAAAGCCGGCTAATGTACTCGCACCTCCGGCCGTTGCCGCAAGGTCCAAAGCGCCAAACCCGCCCTCCCGCCCGCGATTCATATAATCATACCACGGTCCCGCGTACTCCGCGACGTATGCGGCGTTGTCATCCCCATTGCGTACTGAATTCCACCTATCCTTGACCATGCCAGGACCGAAACACACGTCAAGGACGGGAGCAGTAACGGATACGGTACGTCCAAGTACGTTCTTCGTGGTATTCCAGTTAGGCGATCTCCTCCAGTAAGAACTTCCAGGGATACTCGACCCTGTATCGGGTGGTGTAACAACAGCTGATCCTGCCGGGCTGCATGCTGTATGTTCCGCATATAGTCGGACCACGGGTCAGCCGCCAGAGTAAAACTCGGCAGGAGTGGGCGATGCAGCTTCGCCTGGACCGCCTTCCGGGGCACGGGCGCGAGGAACTGCGGTTTCTACGGGGGTAAACTCCGATGCGTCAAGGTCGAAGTATTCGTATTTCTGGTGCAGGATACGCCGGCTGGGGTCTGCCTCACGCGGAATCTCAACCACACTATAATGTTTCGGAGGCGCACCAGGCAGTCTGACTACTTCGACCGACTCTTCTAGAGCCTGCAGCCCCTCTGGAGTTATGTTGGTTTTCGCGTAAAAATTATTAACAGGTCTGCCTAGGTAATCTCTACCCGAGCTTTTTCCGAAAATAACAGCGTCCCTGCCACGAAGGTGCCTAGCTCCCTCGCCCTCAAAAAGACGTCGATTCAGCTGCCTAGGTATCCACAGAGCATCTGGTTCGTCTTCAAAGATGTACACCTTTTTCGGGCCGTTGTAGCCGTCGAAACTAAACTTCACGGGAGGCCGCGGCATCAGTTCTGACGCGCCCGGCTTGAACATGCGGCCGAATTCATCGTACAGCCGGGCATTATCCACACCACTCCATACATCGAACGGTACTCCCTGCGACTCGAGGCCCTTATCGTAACGGAGAGCGTCCAAAAACTCTTTATCCGAATAGATCCCACTATCACAACGCCGGATTGCGGCCTGCAGCTCCGGCAGGGTTTTCTTATCGAAACCGAGTTTTCCGAGTATCTCCAGAGCTTCTGTGTCTCTAGGATTGTGTCGGAGACGTACCAGAAGAGAATAGAAGTTGTGTGCAAAGTTCCCGTCGATGAGAAGCCGCTCGACCAGAGGAAGCTGTGCGAGTCTCGCCGCTCGGGCAGCGTCATCCAACTGGTTCAACTCCTTCTGGATCTGTTTAATAGCTCTCGCCCGTGCATGTCCTGTGAGACGTGTCATATCATCCTTCGCCGGGTCCCAGTACAACCGCGATGACAGCATACCACACATAGCGCATGCGGCGACTATGAGAGAAAAAATACGCGGTCTATCCGTCTGCGGGCCTTTGGACGTACCAGTCTCTGGAGAAATCGGATGGGATACCGAAGGTGCCGGACGAGACTCCAGCTGCGCCGCCATCGGAGGACATTTCGACTCCGAGAAATACCCTCGGCCCTTTTAGAACCTCGGCCGTGTTATCCCAGTGTTCCTTCCGCGCCTGCTCTTTACGTTCGGCCTCGTTCCTCTTCTCTTCCCCTGCCATACGCTCCGATTGGAGATGCTTCCAGGCGAGATACAGCGGATCTGTCTCGGGGGCCATTTTAAGAGCATTTCTGTAGTGGTCAATGTACTCCCAAGCCGGGATCGTGACCAACGTTCCTGTAGGATAGGCAGGCACCTGTACTCGGTCTTCCGGCGCGTAGGAATCTATCGCCTCGCCGGCCATGCGATCCAGCTCTTGCTGCCTGGACAGCAGGTTTGCAGCTCTTACCGGGTCCAGCGGGGTGCGCCCGAACCAAGCTGTCCCTCCGATCGGTACCCACTGCTGGAAAGACGGCATCATATCTCTCCCGAACATGTGCGTCGTATCGTAATCGGTGCGATCGGTATCTCCGGGGGCGTCATTGACAGTGGCTGCTCGGTTTTTGTGTGCCCACTGTTCCATTTCAGCAGTAACCTCCGCGGGATCCTTCCCCTGTCCAGTCCACTCAGAGCTGGGTCTTGCTGACCGCCGGGCTCCACCCGCCTGTTCCTTCGCTTTGCCATACGCATCCAACGCCGCATTTCCATTATTTATCTGGTCCGTATAGTGCTGGATCGCCATACCTGCCACATTCAACGCTCCACTAGCCCCCATCACTTTAGGAGCCCAAGCCCAGCGCCCATATTGAAGCGCGTTCGCTGCCGTACCAGCAGTACCGGCCACATTTGCTGCTGCCATTCCGCCATCAACAACACGCTGGGCCGTAGAAGCCTCCGGATCAGCCATACGCCATGCGTGATCCACCGCCAGAAGAGGAAAGAAAACGCTATTAAGTCCGGTAGCCAACTTCCCTGGACTGTATGCTCCGTGACGAAAATACTCCGGATAGACTTGTGCAGAGTAGCCTTTCCCGAATACAGGCCAAGCGTACCCGGAATTCGCCGTCCACTTCGTGCCGGCAATCGGGAGATCCATTGCCTCCGCACTGTCCAGGGCCCACAACATGTTCATGTAGGGTATCGCCGTATCATAACCCAGCCAGACCAGTAACATCAGCAGCGCCAGACGCTATCTGAAGCTTTCTGGCCATCGGCGCATATCAAGGAGGCAGCTCTTTATTACCCTTTAGCAGCGGGATCCTCTTCCTGAGTTTTGGCGGCGGGCCGGATGGAAACCAGAATGAGTCAAATGAAAATGCGCAAAATTTCAGAACGTGTCGTTTCACGGTACGTTTTGAAAAAGAAGCAAGGTTTTCGGCGATATTTTTTCCTGACGCTCTTTGACTTTCGTGCGCCGTAATTCCTGATTGTAAAATTTGTAGACTGCTGACGAAAGTTGACCCGGTTTTAACGTCAGAGGATCTCCCATGGTGTCAATAAAGTGTATTTCTCCTTTAGAAACGGATTCGTATTTCGCCCAAAAAGCCTTCCCGTCTTTATATTGCCATTCCTGATAGCCAGCATATTTCAATGCCGCAAGCTGATTTTTATCAAAAAGTTCCCCTTCTTTCACGCGCTGAGAAAGTTCTTCTTTGGGAACGAAACGCAGGATGCGGGTCCCGTCCGAATGGATCCTGGAACAGAGGACCGGGCTGGTCAATACGATAAATTTCCCGGAATAAAATCCTTCCGTAGGATAGCCTGTCAGGTAAAAAATATCGCCCGACTCGAAACAGATCAGGCAGGTGTCTGAATTCTCAATACTTTCAATTTTTGCTCGATAGCACGGAAACCAGTATTCTTTCCCAAATTCGACCCGGGAAGGATGGTCCTGTTCGTACAATGCAAGAATATCGGACGACAGCTCAACTTCATACATTCCGATTTTTTCAGCAAGTTCCCAGTTGGTTTTCCAATGTCTGACTCTTTCTCTATTGTGATGCAGCTCCGGAGACGCCCATTCTGTTTTGTCTGTGATTATAGCGATATTTGGATTTTCCCCAAAGCTGCTTCCCGTCCAAAATATCAGACCGACGGCCAAAAGCAAAACGATTCTTTTCATGGGATCCTCCTTGCGGTAAATGTGGTAAATTTGATTCATGACCTTTTTATGTCTATTTTATCGGAGAAAATGTTTCCATTCAAGGGGGGGGCTTTGGGGGAATTTTTAATTTTTTCTGGCTCTTCCGGAATGTGCTTGCCGATCCAGGTTCCGATCTCACCACGGAGTGCACTGAAGAGACGCAGAAACACACAGAAAAGAAAAAGAAGAAAAACGTGTCCTGACACGAATTTCACGGAAAACACGAAAAGACGCAGATGAATTTTTTAAAATTCAAAATTTGTTCGAGCAGTCTGTTTTTTACTGCTTTTTGCACTAAGATCAGTGCTTCTCTGTGAGTTTTCAGTGCATTCCGTGGTAAAACTGGTACGCAGTTCCCGGATGAACCTTTTTTCTGTTTCAGAGTGTATGTTGCGATGGACGTTTTTCAGCGTGTTGACAGAGGGGGTGAAATTTCCCTTTTGAGAAAGATTTTTTGGAAAAAGTGGAAAAAAAGTGGAAAAAAGCCTCGGCTCCTACTGGTAAATTGGAAGGAAATCGTGTAAAATAAGAAATACAGAAGGGGCGTACATAAAAATGAGATCCCCGCCGTATTTTAATAAATAGAACCAACCCCACTTTTTTATGGAGAGACAGATGAAAGCAAGATCCATTTTCAGCGCTGCGGTCTTGGCTGCTGCGATGGTCGGAAGCGTGTTTGCGCAGGAAAAGAAGAACGAGTACGTTTCGGTCGATGAAGTTAAGGCAGTCGCGGACGACTACCGTGATTTCCAGATCCAGGGCGAATACGTCTGGTACGCCGGCGGTAAGGTCTTCGCCTGCCAGTGCATCGCGAACGGTGACGGCAAATTTACCGTCGTCGGTTTCCCGGGCGGTTTCCCCGGCATGGGCTGGCACGCCAAAGAAGCGCGCATTTACTATGAAGGCGGGATCGAAGGAAACGAAGTCATTCTTCGTCCGACGAAAATGGACCTGGAAGGACAGAACAACCTGCCGATGATGGAAAGCCACAAAGACGACATCACGAAGATCGACCTCGCCGGAACGACCATGACGTTCTGCGTCCCGGGCAAACCGGACCGTATTGCGAAGAAATTCGTCCGTCCGAATGACCGCGTCGGAGTGGTTGAAGACGGCGCAGTCATCCTCTACGACGGAACGGCCAAGGACAAAACGAACACCGACAATATCGCCAGCTACCGCAAGATCAACGAAGAAACCGGCGCCATGTTTGCCGAATTCGTGACGAAAGAACTGGAAAAGGGCAAGGAATGCTTCGTTCACGTGGAATTCATGCTTTCCTTCATGCCGCGCGCCAAGGGTCAGGCCCGTTCTAACAGCGGCGTTTACCTCTATGAATGCTACGAATGCCAGGTGCTCGATTCCTTCGGTCTCCGCGGCGAAAATAATGAATGCGGCGGTTTCTATCAGCAGAAACGCCCGCTCGCCAATGCCGTCCTGAGTCCGCTGACCTGGCAGGCATACGATTTCCACATCATCCCGGCGAAATACGAAAACGGCAAGAAAGTCGCCAACGCGAAAGTGGACGTCGCGCTTAACGGCATCCTCATCCACGACGGTCTGGAAATTTCCGGTCAGACGCCCGGACGCAAGGCCGAAGCCGACGAAGCCCGCGGAATCTACTTCCAGGGGCACGGCAACAACGTGCAGTACCGCAACATCTGGGTCAAGTACGTTGACTGAGATGCTCGGGAAATTCATGAGTTCCTGAAAAACTGATCTGAAGTCCCGACATTCTGCCGAGTGCCGGGACTTTTTGACTTTTTTTCAAAGGCCTTTTCATCCCCCTTTTAATTTCCAGGATCCCGTCTTTTCTGAAGAACTTACGTGAGGTTTTCAATGAAACGCCAGTCATTTTCGTTCCTTCTTTTTCTGTTTTTCCTTTTCAGCCATGCGGCAGACGCATACTCCGAAAGCCGGCTGGTTGGGAAAGACGCGGATTTTCCGGCTCTGATCGAAGAGATGAAAGAAAGCGGGCGGGCACTCTCCAACGATGATCTCACGGTGACGGCGGACCGTTCGCAGCCAGGGTCCGGGATCGAAAACGCATTTGACGGTGTCGTGGAAACGATCTGGCATTCGCCGTGGAATGAGGCGGGAGCGTATCCGTTTTCCATAGAATTCACCTTCAAAAAGCCGGAGATCCTCGAAAAGCTCTGGTATCTTCCGCGTCCGAACGGGCCCAACGGGTACCTGCATGAGTACGAGATCTGGGGGAAAAAGACGCTGGACGGAAAATGGAAAAAAGTCCAGAACGGTACGCTTCCTGATTCGGGCGACGCAAAATTCATCGCGTTTCGCCCCGGAAAGTATGCGGCACTGCGTCTTGATATTCTGAAAGGACATGCCGGTTTCGCGACGGCGTCGGAATTCCTTCTCTTTCGTCTCGACCGCGAACGCTGGGAGATCGACCGGCTTTTCTCCGACGGTTCCTTCTCGGCTCTGCGCACGGACAAAAAAGGAAAAGTTCCGGCCGATCTGCGCAAACGGATCACGGAACTGAGATCCAAAACAGAAGATCCGAAGTATCTTGAAGAGCTTCGTCTTGCGGAATCGCTCCTGAAAAAACCGAAGGATCTGAAACGGAAAGTCTTTCAGGTCATCCCGAAACCGTCGGTCCGCGAAGAATGGAACACGTTCCGGACTGGTTTCCCGTGGTGCGGCTACCAGCCGACGGGACTGACGATCGAAGAAGGGGAAAAGTTTGCCGTTTACGTTGAAGCGGGTTTCGGTGACCCCGTTCCGGATCTCGTCATCAACGATCTGAAGTGCGGAAACTGGAATCATCAGGCACGTTTCACGCTTTCACGCGGGAGAAACTATCTCGAGGCGCCGATCTCCGGGATCCTCTATCTCGAAAATCAGGCGATGCCGAATCGGGAGCATTTGCCGGTCATCCACATTGAAAACGCGCACTTCATGCCGTTCTTCCAGCTCGGAAAGACGACGGCGAAAGAGTGGATGCAGATGTGCCGGGAGATCAACCTTTACGGAATGGCCGAATTTTCGAGCGAGCATATTCTCATTACCGCGACGATGGAAAACGTGATGAAGCACCTGGACGACCCGGTGCGTCTTCTGAAAGCGTACGAGTTTCTCGCGGACCGCTACGCGGAACTGATGGGATTCTCCGACAAAGACGAGAACCCGGTCCATCACCGGCCGCGCTGCGTCATGCACCTGACGGAAGTGGACCATATGTTCATGTACGCGACCTCTTTCCGGACAGCATACCACCGCGACGCGATGAAACCGGTCCTGAATTCCTCCGAATTTCTGAAAAGCGGCTGGGGGCCGTGGCACGAACTGGGGCACATTCACCAAATGCCGCACTACTGTTTTGAGGGAATGACCGAAGTGACGGTCAACATTTACTCGCTCCATATGCAGACGTCGCTGAGGCAGAAAGCTCGCATCGACACGCCGGAAATGCAGAAAAAGCTCCTGGAGTACTTCGCGCGTCCGAATCGCGACTACCATGCGGAAGAGGACGTCTTCATGAAACTCGCGATGTTCTGGCAGCTGAAAATGGCGTTCGGCGACGATTTCTATCCGAAACTTCACCGGTACATTCGGGAAAATCCGCTCGCTTCTGGTGAGAGCGACGTAAAAGTCCAGTATTTTATCCAGGCAGCCGCGGAAATTTCCGGCCGAAACCTTGAGCCGTTTTTCAACGCATGGGGACTCCCGATCGAACCAAAAACCCGCATGGCGATGAAGAAACTCAAGCCGCTGAAGAAACCGATCTGGCTGAATTTCAATTTCTCCAATCCGTAAATTCAGTATTCGAGTGCATGAGTGCTGTTTTTTTGCCGATGGAATCACAAAGAAACAAAACATCAAAAAGTTTTTGAAGGGAGAGTCTGAGGGGGAAACAATTTCCAAAATGTTTCCCTCTCACGGCTGCGGCGACATGGCGGGCCAGACGGCTCTCGCAGAGTGCCGTCGCGCGTGGGACCGTTAGCTATCGAGTTACGCAGGTTGCCGTCGCGCGTGGGACCGCTTGCGCCGACCGATCTCTCCACTGAAATCACGAAAGAAACGCGGAGAAGTACGCGAAGACGATCACACGGCGATCCGACGCGCAGTTATGGACCGATCCCTTTATTTTGTATTTTGCAGATTCATTTCGCAAATTGGGAGAATCGAATGAAAGTAGATTTTCGATGGAATAGTTCTTCTATTTTAGGATCTTTTCTGATCCTTTTCTTTACTGCAGTCTGGGCTTCAGCACAGGAAAAGCCGGAGGCTGCCGAGTTCCGGATCCCGAATTCGGAATTCACGCTTTCCGCGAATGCCTGGGAACCGCTTGAGGAGATCGAAAAAGCGGCAGATGGGAATCCCCAAACGCACTGGCACTCCCCCTGGAAAAAAGCTGGCACGTATCCGTACTCGATCGAAATGAAGTTTCGAGAGCCGCAGAATGTGGACCGGCTCTGGTACCTGCCCCGTCAGGACGGCGGGAAAAACGGATTCATTCTTCAGTACGAAGTCTGGGGACAGAAAGCGGACGGCTCCGAAAACTGGGAGAAACTCCAGACCGGCAAACTGCCATATGGAGCGGCGAGCCGTTTCATCTTCCTGAAACCGGGGACCTGGTCTGCGCTGCGTCTGAATATTCTTGAAGGAGTCGGCGGATTCGGAAGCATCGCAGAATTGGCGGTTTTCCGGACGGATGAGCTTCTGCAGAAAGCAAGCGGACTGTTTACCGACGGAACTTTTTCCGCGCTGAAAACGGATGCGGACGGGAATCTGCCGAACGATCTGAAAGAAAAGATCGACGCGCTCCGAAAAGAAACGGAACGTCCCGACATTCAGAAAATGCTCCAGTGTGCGGAAACTCTCCTGACAGAAGAAGGCAAAGCCGCGGCACAGAAAAACGTTCTGGAAGTGCGTCGGAAACCGGACCCTGCCGCAGAAAGCCGATTCCTGCAGCTCGGAATGCGCTGGTCGTATTTCCAGCCGACGGGAAGGAACGTCGAGGCCGGACAGAAATTTACGGTCTGTCTTGAGGCGGATCCCAATGAGCCGCTGCCGACGCTCCTCATTCAGGACCTGCGGACCTACGATTGGAATAAAATAGACACGCTCACGCTTCAAACGGGCTGGAATGAGCTTGAGGCTCCGCGTGCCGGGATCCTTTACATCATGAATCCGCACGACGAAAATGCCCAGAAAAATGCGCCGCGCATCCGTTTTGAAAACGTGCGTCTCCACCCGTTCTTCCAGCTCGGCAAAACGTCGGCAGAGGAATGGAAAGCAATGATGGAGAAAGAAAATCCCATGGAAATGGTTGAGCTTGCCTCTTCGCGCGTTCTGCTGACGTTCTCCGAAAAGAACGTTCGGAAACATCTCGACGACCCGCAGAAAGTCCTGGAGCAGTTCGATCTCCTGCTGGATACCTACGCGCGTTTGATGGGATACGATGATTCTGATCCCAACCCGGTCCACCACCGGCCGAAGAATCTCCTTCACCTCGTGGAAACGGAGCGCGGATTCATGTACGCGACATGGTACCGGACCGCCTACCATTTTGATGCGGTGAAACCGGTCCTGAATTCTGAAGAATTTATCCAAAACGGCTGGGGACCATGGCACGAACTTGGCCATATGCACCAGATGGACGCCTACGAATTCGAGGGCACGACGGAAGTGACCGTCAATATTTTCTCCCTCACGATGCAGACGGCACTCAAACAGAAAGCACGGACGGATACGGAATGGATGCGGGAAAAAACCACCCGGTATTTTCATGATCCTGACCGAAACTACCATGCGGAAGGAGACGTTTTCATGAAACTCGGAATGTTCTGGCAGCTGCGCATGGCATTCGGCGAGGATTTCTATCCGCGTCTTCACCGTTACTATCGCGAAAATCGGAGGCACTTCGCAGACAATGAGGCAAAAGTCCAGCATTTCATGAAGACCGCCTCGCTGATTGCCGGGAAAAATCTTGAGCCGTTCTTCAATGCCTGGGGACTTCCGATGACGGAGGAAACGCTTCAGACCATCCGAAAGTATGCGCCGCTAGAAGAGAAGATCTGGCTCGATCTTGATTTTTCCAACCCATGAGAGTGAATTGAAAAGAAAGGATCGGAAAACTCGATGAAGTATCGGATCTTCAAAAATACGGAGAGCGCAGACGGCACGGAAAACGCCGAACCGCTGCGGGAGTTTGACTCGGAAGAAAAATTCATCCGTTTTCTTCTGCGTACTGCCGAAAATGAGCATGAAGAATTTCAGCTCGACTATGTGCAGAACGCAGACGATGCGGAGGACCTTTCCGGCGAGCTCGACCTCTGCGTAGACGAAATGGAGGTCCAGTACTATTCCGACCTCGTTCAGACAGACCGATTCCCGGTACTTGGGATCCTGCGGTACGATGAATCTGCGGAGATCCTGCCGTCCGAGCAGATCGACTGGCCGACACTGGCTCTGGAAATGCTCGGATTTCGGGTCGAGTTTTCTGAAATTTAAATTTAAGGCTCTTCCGGAAAGTGCGTACCGATCAGGTCTGATCTTACCACTGAGAGCGCAGAAGAAACGCAGAAACACACTGAAAAGAAAGAGGAAAAGGCAGTGAACGTGCCCTGACTCGAATTTCACGGAAAACACGAAGAGACGCAAATGAATTTTTTAAAATTAAAAAATATTCGCGCGCTCTGTTTTTACTGCTTTTTGCATTAAGATCCGTGTTTCTCTGTGAGTTTTCAGTGTATTCCGTGGTAAAACTGGTACGCAGTTCCCGGATGGACCTTTTTTTAGCTGGTTTTAGCTGGTTTTAGCTGGTTTCAGAATCAGATCCTCAAAAGGTCCGGGATCGCTTTCAGGAATTCTGCCGGATCGAGCCAGACCATGATGTGGAGCCCCGTCAGGATCAGGAAACCAAGCGTCAGAAAGAAGATCCCGACGGAATATCTGCGGTGAAAGGTTCTGTGCGGTTCTTTGAGCGTTTCGCGCAGCTTTTTCTGGAACGTTTTCCAACCGCTAAGATCCTGCTCTGGGCCGGCAGCGACTAGAGAAAGTGTATGAAAATTCGGGTTAGGTTCAACGTAAAATTGGATCCCCAGCGTCGGCATGAAGATCATGTCGCCAGCGGTGCGTGGATCTGGATCCAAGGCGGCAGCGAGTGTGGAAAGAATGGGGCGCAATTCTGTGAGCCGTATATTGTATAGATTGAGCGACGGACGCTGTATTTGAAGGTAAAGCAGGCAGGCTAAAGCGTAAAGTCCCAAAAGAAGCAGCCAAGTCCAGACTCCGTAGTTCCAAGAGGCGCCGATCGGAAAAAAAAGCTGAAACGGGCCGGCAGCCATGGCTCCGGACAGTGCCGCGAAGAGGAGTGCCTGATCTCGCTTTCCGGAAATCAGGAACGGACGTTTCATCATGTGCATCAGACCGATCATGAGAAAGTAAAGTCCCAGCGGCGTCAGCATTAGGTAGATCTGGAGGGAATTCAGCATGATGTCATGATGCCCTGTTTGAAAAAGAGAAACTTTCAGGTTTGCGATACAGAAAGCCTCCCCCAATGAGGAGGCTTTGGTCTATGACGTTAAATGACGTTTCCGCAACAAAGGATACCGCCGAAGGAGTTCTTACTCGTCGGATCCTCCCGCGGTTTCCGTTCCTTCTGTCTGCACGTCCTCTTCCGTCTTCTCTTCCGACTTTTCTTCCGACTTTTCTTCCTCGACCGGCACATTACTTCCGAGGAATGTGAACTCTTCTTTACCGTGCAGGATCTCCGTTTCGATCGAGATCGTGTTCATGTCGCGGAATTTGCCGCGCAGAATGTCTTCCGCAAGCGGATTTTCCACGTTGCTCTCGATCGCACGGCGCAGCGGCCGGGCACCAAAGTCCTCGTCGCTTCCGCGTTTGATCAGCAGCGCACGGGCCGAATCGGAAAGGTTCACATTGAAACCATGCTCTTTCAGACGGCGGCAGATCTTACCGATCTCGAAATCGACGATCTTTTCGAAATCCACTTTCGTCAGGTACTGGAAGACGATCAGCTCGTCCAGACGTCCAAGGAATTCCGGTCGGAAGAACTTCTCGATCTGTTCCTTGACGCGCGATTTCATCTGATCGTACGACGCATTGCCTTCACCGGTCTGGAAACCGAACGCAGACTCGTTTTTGATGGCGGACGCGCCCGCGTTGGTCGTCATGATGATGACGGTGTTGCGGAAATCGACATTTCGGCCGAAACTGTCGGTCAAACGCCCTTCTTCCATGATCTGGAGCAGCATATTGAAGACGTCCGGGTGCGCTTTTTCGATTTCGTCAAAGAGCACGACGGAGTACGGACGGCGCCGGACTTTCTCGGTCAGCTGTCCGCCTTCTTCGTAGCCGACGTAACCCGGTGCGGCACCGATCAGGCGCGTGACGTTGATCTTTTCCATGTACTCGCTCATGTCGATCTGGATCAGAGCGTCTTCGTTTCCGAACATAAATTCCGCGAGAGTTTTGGCCAAAAGCGTCTTACCGACGCCCGTGGGACCGGCAAAGAGGAAGCATCCGACCGGGCGTTTGGGGTCTTTCAGACCGGCACGGCTTCTGCGGACGGCTTCGGAGATCTTTTTGACGGCTTCGTCCTGACTGACGACCCGTTTGTGGAGCTCCTCCTCCATCTGCATCAGGCGCTCGGAGTCTTCCGTCGAGACGCGCGTCACCGGAATGCCCGTCATACGAGCGACGACCTCTGCGATGACCTCTTCATCTACGAGCCCTTTGTTCGTGCGCATCTGGTTGCGCCACGCTTCCATCAGGTCTTCTTTTTCTTTGCGGAGATTGTCGATCTGGTCTCGCAGCGCGGCAGCCGACTCGAAATTCTGAGATGCGACGGCCCCATCTTTCACCTTCGTGAGACGCTCAAGCTCCGCATCCATGTCCTTAAGGTCCAGCGGACGGGTCATGGATTTCAGATGTACGCGCGAGCCGGCTTCATCGATGACGTCAATCGCTTTGTCCGGATGGCAGCGACCCGTAATGTAGCGGTCAGAAAGTTCGACGGCCGCTTCCAGCGCCTTATCCGTGAAGGTGACGTGATGATGGTCTTCGTAGCGGTCGCGGAGTCCCTTGAGGATCTGGACCGTCACTTCTTTGCTCGGCGGTTCGACCATGACCTGCTGGAAACGGCGTTCCAGCGCATTGTCCTTTTCGATGTACTTGCGGTACTCGTCCAGCGTCGTGGCGCCGATGCATTGGATCTCGCCGCGGGAAAGAGCCGGTTTCAGAACGTTCGCTGCATCGATCGCACCTTCCGCACCGCCGGCACCGACCAGCGTGTGAAGTTCATCGATGAAGAGGATCACGTTGCCTGCGCGCCGTACTTCGTTCATGACGGCCTTGATCCGCTCTTCAAACTGCCCGCGGTATTTCGTGCCGGCGACCATCATGGCGAGGTCCAGGACGATGAGACGTTTTTCGAAAAGGAGTTCCGGAACGTTTCCAGAGACGATGTACTGCGCGAGTCCTTCCACGATGGCCGTCTTTCCGACGCCTGCTTCACCGAGGAGGACTGGATTGTTTTTCGTGCGGCGTCCAAGGATCTGGATGGTGCGTTCGATCTCCTTATCGCGTCCGATGACCGGGTCGAGCTTCTTCTGACGGCAAAGTTCTGTCAGATCGCGTCCAAAACTATCGAGAGCGGGAGTTTTCGATTTGGATGGTTTCTGTGATTCGGAAGCAGCGCCTCCGCCGGCAGTCTGGGTCTGAAAGGCACCTTCCGCTGCTCCTTTTTCATTTCCGAGAAGCTGGAGGATCTCTTCGCGAACGGAATTCGTATTTACGCCAAGATTCGAAAGGACTTGCGACGCGACCCCTTCTTCCTCACGCAGCAGCCCCAGAAGCAAATGCTCGGTCCCGACGTAAGTGTGTCCCAGCTTGCGGGCCTCATCCACGGCGTGCTCGACCACTTTCTGGGCACGCGGAGTTTGCGGCAGTTTCCCCATGCTGATCATGTTGGATCCCTGATCCACCAGCTTTTCGACCTCACGGCGGATCTTCGCCAAGTCGATGTCCAAGTTTTTCAAAACATTGGAAGCGACGCCGCTCCCCTCTTTGACAAGTCCGAGCAAAATGTGTTCCGTGCCGATGTACTCATGATTCAGACGCTGAGCTTCCTGATTGGCGAGCTGGAGTACTTTGCGTGCACGATCGGTAAATCGTTCATACATGGTTAATTTCTCCTAAGATGGTGAACGGGGGCAAGTCGGATCCAAACTGGATTTCTGCATCTGACCAAAACAAATGAGATCTCAAACGAAATGACAGCCCAGAAACGCCGCATCCCCGCCTTTCAACACAATCTATTATACTCGACCTGCGAAAAGCGAAAACCCCCCCCTCGACAATATTTTTAAAAGAAATCGAAAGAATATAGAGAAAATTCCGCATATTCATGATACTCTGATTTCTGTTTGTTGGTATGTGTGTTTTGGAACGGTTACTCTCTCTCTTTACGCTTTTCTCTGCCGAGAGTTCTGAGAGAATGCTGCATGATCTTGGGGGACGGAAGGAGGGGCGAAGCAGGAAGAAAAACGGGGAGAGAAGCGTCATTTTCAGAATACAAGTGGAAAAGATGAAGCTCGATTTTGGATCCATTCAAGAGAGTGATCTTTCTATCCTGGAAAAAGATTTTCCTGATTTTCAGAGAGACGAAGAAGAAAAAGAAAATTTTTTGTAAAATTTGGCGAATTTTAGGATTTTTTTGATAGTAGGGGGTTGGCAATCTCCAGATTTTGAGTTAAAATAAGAGTATGTTTTCGGAAATTTAGTTTTATGCAGGGACGCGAACAGACCGAATTTCCGATGAGGTACCGTTTATTTTCCCGCAGCCATCTTAAAATCTGAAAAAGGAATTTTGGATGAAGCGAATCGTATTTTTCCAGACACTGTTTTTTTTACTTCTCTTTCTGAATGAAACTGCTCTTTCGGCAGTCTTCAGTACACGGAATTTTACGGTGACGGCGGATGATCCGCGAGTTGCTGAGGTCATGGCGAACAGGGCAGAGGAACTTCGCAGCCGTCTTGCAGATTTCTGGCTTGGAAAGGAACTGCCTTCCTGGTATAAAAAATGCAGGATCAAGATCCAGATCGGAAATGTTTCTGCCGGAGGTTCGACGACATTTACTTTCAAAAACGGAGAGGTCTACGACTGGAACATGACGGTCCAGGGGTCTCGTGAGCGCATCTACGATTCGGTACTTCCCCATGAGATCACCCACACGATCCTCGCGAGCCATTTTCGGACGCCGCTTCCAAGGTGGGCGGACGAGGGAGCTGCGACGTTCGTAGAGCATGAATCGGAGAGGGCGAAGTATCGTCAGCAGCTCTACCGTGCGCTTCGGACGCGCCGCGGCATTCCGCTTGATCAGCTGTTTGACATGGAAGAGTATCCGGAAGATCCGCTTCCCCTTTATGCGCACGGCTACTCACTCGCCGAGTTCCTCATTCGGCAGCGTGGACCTCGCTACTATATCAGTTTCATTGAAGCGTGTCTTTGCCGCGAGGACAGCTGGAATACGCTCGTTTATGAATTCTATGGGTACGAGAGTCTCAGAAATCTTCAGAACGACTGGGTCGGCTGGGTACAGGACGGAACGCCGGAATTCCAGGGAACGAATCTGATTCCGGGAGAAGGTGAAGTGATCGTTTCGGCTGACCTTGCCGGAAACGCTGGAGGGGAATTGGTCCACGGGGAAGTCTTTCGTGATTCTGTTCAGGTCGTGCCGGAATCCAAAGTGCGTCCCCAGCCCAATTTGGTCCAGTGGAACACGACGCACGTAAACCCGCCGTCACCGCAGACAACGCCGCCGGCTGCCCATCCGTAGGCCTGTGTTCGGAAAAAGACCGGTCGGAAAAAGAGTTAAAAGAAAACGGCATTCCGCAAAGTTCGGGAGGCCGTTTTTTCAGTTTCGCTCGATCTCTTTCAAGTTTGGGGCGGTGAGTTCTTTGGTTACGGACCTTGCGGGCCGCAAGCCGTTCCGGGGTAAAGATCTCCCTGTTTCCATCCGTTTGCTTCCATCGTGCCGATGATCTGGTCATGGATCTCTTTTTTCTTCAGGATCCACTCCGGCGCAACCAGCATATCGCGGGCACAGTCTCCGGAAAGACGGTGGATCACCAGCGATGGAGAGATGCGGCGCAGGACATAGATCGCCCAGTCGATGTACTCCGCCATGGTGATCGGCTCAAACTCGCCGGTCCGGTAAAGTTCCGCAAGACGAGTTCCCGCTAGAACGTAGAGAGAGTGTATCTTGATCCCCTGAATGTCGTGCTGATTGAGAAAGTCCACGGTTCGGATCAGGTGCTCTTTCGTTTCTCCGGGCAAACCGGGAAGAATGTGGGTCACGATATTCAGACCGCGGCTGCGGAGGAGCCCGACGGCTTCAGTGAATCGTGCCGCAGGGTATCCCCGATTGATCCTGCGGGCAGTTTCATCATCGGAGGTCTGGAGCCCGATTTCGACCTGCACATAGTATTTTTGCGCGTACTCGGCAAGCAGGTCCGCGATCTCTTCCGAAATGCAGTCCGCACGCGTTCCGACCGCCAATCCGACGATCCGTTCATCACCATCTGCCAGCGCAGAGTCATATTTGGCACGCAGAACGTCGACGGGGGCGTAGGTGTTCGTGAAATTCTGGAAGTAGACGATGAATTTTTCAGCACGGTGCTTGATCTTCGCCTTTTCCATCGCGGTGCGTATCTGATCGCGGATCTCTGTCTCGGTAATGAATTCGCCGGAACCGCGTTCGCCGCAGAAAATGCAGCCGCCGACACCGCACGTTCCGTCACGATTGGGGCAGGTAAATCCGCCGTCGACGCAGATTTTGTAGGATTTGGCGCCGAAGGTCTCTTTTAAAAAACGGCTTACGTCGCGAAATGGTTTGCGTTCCTGCGGCGGCGGAACGCCGGGACCGTATTTTCGTTTTCGGATTCTCATGAAAAATTGGGACTTGAGGAAGTCCTTGAAAGGAAATAAAAGGAAATAAAAGGAAATGAAATGTGGTAAAATGGAAAGGAATGGACTTTGAGATGGTCCAGTATAGCACGAAATTTCCAAAGAATCAACGGATGTGAGAGACAGAATGCGTAAATTTGCAAAAAAAGAGGGATTTTTTGAGGAAATTTCAAAAAATTAGTGAAAAAAACCGACTCATTTCTAGTGAAATTCCGATAAAATAAAATAGTTAAGATGAGCCAGTGCTGAGATCTTGAGCGGATCTGTTTGATTTTCAGTACGGAGAATGAGGAAATTTCCGATTCGGAGATCTCCGCAAGATGCTCAGAAGGAAATCGAGTCAAAGGGACGTGCGGTCGAAAAACGGACAGCCAGAGGGTTCCTCGTTTGTCAGAAAAATCGATGGTCGATTTTGCCGGCGTGTCCAGAATCCTGAATGGAGGAAATTGTGGCTAAAGCGAAGGAAGAAAAAGAAGTGAAGAAGGCGGCTCCGGCTGCGGCAGCAAAAGCTCCGGCGAAGAAAGCGTGCAAAAAAGCGTGCAAAAAAGCGGAAGCGGCAGTAGAAGAAAAAGCTCCGGCGAAGAAATGCTGCAAAAAAGCTGAAGCTGCTGTAGAAGAAAAAGCCCCGGCGAAGAAATGCTGCAAAAAAGCGTGCAAATGCGCTGAAAAAGCCGCCGCCGATGAAAAAGCTCCGGCGAAGAAGTGCACCAAGAAAACGTGCAAGTGCGCTGAAAAAGCCGCCGCCGATGAAAAAGCTCCGGCGAAGAAGTGCACCAAGAAAACGTGCAAGTGCGCTGAAAAAACCGCCGCCGATGAAAAAGCTCCGGCCAAAAAAGTTTGCAAAAAAGCGTGCAAGAAGGCTGCTGAAGAAAAAGCCCCGGCTAAAAAAGCCGCCAAAAAAGCTCCGGCCAAAAAAGCCTGATTTTATTGACCGCGCGTCTGTTTATTCTGATGAAAGCCGTCCTTGATGAAGGGGCGGCTTTTTTGGGTATCTGATTCTTGGGGACTTGCCGATAGTCATGAATTACTGAGCTTCTGGAATTCTTCCGGCAGCAGGGCGCCAAGTTCGATGAAGCACTTCATCAGATCCTCTGGGACTTTGTGCGGTTTTCCAGTTTTCAGATCGACGAGTCCCCAGCGTGTTTGGGCTGTTGCGACGACTGCTCCGTCGGATTTGCGGCGAAAACGGTACTGGCGGATGCTCGTCACGTGCCGCATTTGGCTGACCCACGTGTCGATGAGGATCGTGTCGCCTGCGAAGATCTGCTGGAGATAGTTGATCGTGTGCTGGCGGACGAACCACGCAAAACCGCGGGAAATGTATCGTGCCTCATCCCAGCCGAGAATGGCGGAATGGTTGACCGCGACCTGCTGCATCCAGTGCACGTGCCAGGTATTGTTGACGTGGTGCATCGAGTCAAGATACTCCGGCCCGATTTGAAATTCTTCTGTGTGAACTGGAATGAACATGAATTTTTTCCTTTCTCTTGAGTCTATTTTGGGCGGCGGCAGACCTTTCCATGAACGGTCTCTGAGAAAGGTTGCAAAATGTCGTTTTGTGAGGGGCTGCTTTCTTTTCTGCTTCGGCGAAGCTGACCGCAGGCTGCGTTGATCTTTTCACCTTTTCTATGCCGAAGAGCGATCTGGATCCCGTGCGATTCCAAGATCTGCGCGAATTGCCGGACCCGGTCTCGGGAAGGGGTCTGAAATGGGAGTTCGTCGACCGGATTGTACGGAATGAGATTCACGAGTGCGTTTCTGCCGCGCAGTCGGCCGGCAAGCTCACGCGCGTTTTCCGGAGAGTCGTTCACACCGGCTAGGAGTATGTATTCGTACGTGACCCGCCGTCCGGTTTGCTCGAAGTAGTCGTCCGCTGCGCGAAGGATCGCCGATACTCCGGTGCCGCGGTTGCTTGGCATGATCCGAGTACGAAGTTCGTCATTCGGTGCGTGGAGGGAGATTGCCAAATGGTACGGATGGTCCATTTTCGCAAGACGCTGGATCCCGGCGGGCACTCCAACGGTCGAGATCGTGATCTTGCGCGCTCCGATCCCGAGGCCGTCTTCAGAGGTTACGGAAGAAAGCGCATCGAGCAGAGCGTCAAGATTTGCCGTCGGTTCCCCCATCCCCATGATGACGGCATGCGAAAGACGCTGATCTCGTGAAGCCAGAATGTCTGCGGCAAAAAGAAACTGTTCAAGGATCTCGCCGGCCGTCAGATTTCGTACCACGCCGTCCAGTCCGCTCGCACAGAACGCGCACCGCATCGCGCAGCCGATCTGAGTGCTTGCACACAGGGAATGCTGCCCCTGCTCATTGTGCAGGATCACTGCTTCGATCCGGTTTCCATCCTCTAGCTCCAGAAGAAATTTCTCTGCCGGGTCGGACTCCGTGCCCAGGATCGCAGCCGGGTGCATCGTACGGAGCGTAAATTCTTGCGAAAGAGCTTCACGAAGCGGTTTCGGAAGGTTCGTCATCTGCTCAAACTGCGTGACTCCCGGCGTGAATAGCCATTTTCGGATCTGCTTTGCGCGAAATTTGGGCTGATTTTGCGATGCGAGCCACGACTCAAGTTCTGAAAGGGTCAGGTGAAGAAGTGATCTCATGTTTCTGCCTCCCGGATCTCATTGAGTGACGGCGAATTTCGTATTTCGTATTTCGTAACGTGCAGCGATCAGGGGACCTGGAACGGCCTCAAAAGCCTGACCTCAAAAAGCCTAAAAACGCCTCTATTTTCTACTTTTTGAAAATTTTCGCAAGGGGGGGATGATGAAAAAGTGTTCATTTTGAGAAATTTTTTTGAAATTTTTTACCCGTGATTTTACGGAGGATGCGCGTTTTTGAACGTCTTTTTGAAAATTTTTTCCTTGACAAAATGGGAATTTCGAGTATAATGGAGGCATCGATTGGGGGAAATGAGTAAACTTTGAGGCTCATGTTTCTCCCAGCTTCCCGAATTTTTTCGGACGCGGGCCGCATGACGAAAAACGCAGCGGTTTCCGTTTCAGTGAAGCATTTCCATCAAAATTTTATTTGGTTTCCTTGCGGATCTCTCCAAAAGGAAATGCGGTATTCAAAAGGCCGGCGTGTCCGGTACGAAGCGAAGCCCAACTCAGGAACTGGTTTTTGCCAGACTCTGTGTTGGGCTTTTTTTGTGCCTGTTTTGAGCCTGTTTTGAGCCTGTTTTGTACCTGCATCTTGATGGATCTTCGTTTCGGGAATCGGAAATTTTAAGGTTTGCGTTGGACTTTTTTTGGAAAAGCAGCTCCATCGCTCCAGAGGTGCTTGGAATTTAGGTCAAGCGGGAATTGGAAGCTGGTTTGCTTTTGCGAGGAGTTTTTTATGAAGTCGGTCATTAGGTCAGAGTCCGTTTCCTGTACTTCTTCCTGTTGTACCTCTTTCTGTGCGTTGGAAGAAAACGTACTTTCTCCCCGTGCCGTTTCAGGGACCTCCAGCATTTCGTTAGATCCTGTACAGTGTACGGTCTTGTCAGGCGAAATGCCCCTGAACGGCACGGACATCTTTTCCTCACTGCCGGAAATGAAACCGGAAATGAAACCGGAAAAACGAGGAGTTCGGTCTTCGAGAAAAGAAAGTCTGCGGCAGGAGGAGGCACAGGCAGAAACCAGTCCGCTCTCTCTGACGCCCAAGGAACTCGCGGATCTGAATTGGGGGTTGGGAGTGCACCTGGATCCAGAATGTCAAAAGCGCTACGAGAAGATCCGGCGTGAAAAGATCCTCGCGCAGCGTAAGAGTCTTGAAGATGAAAACTGGGAAGCGCGCTGTTTTCCGCACTGACCCGCAGAGTTTCGGGATGCTGGAACTTTCGGACGCTTGGCCCGTCTGAAAAAGGAGATTTTTTGATATTTTTGGGGAGTGAAAGAAACGTTATGCGTAAGTTGATTTTTGGGGTCCGATCTGGTTTAGTGTGTGCCGTGGTGTTGGCGGCGCCAGTTTTTCTCTTTTCTTTTTCCTGTCCCGGAGGGCAGTGTACGGTGCCTTTTGCAGGTCGGTATGCTGTGCCCGGTGTGAATTCCGAGTCTTTTGGGACCGCGGTTTCTTCTGAGTTTCGTACGGAATTCGCCGCGTCTCATCCATCGGTGGTCCGAATTTTGGTCGAGAATGCCAAAACGCGAAATTACGGAACGGGAGCCTGGATCCAGGTTTCTCAAAAACGGTGTGCAGTTCTGACGTGTGCGCACCTTTTTGAAACGGATCGTCCACTCCGGATTTCCGTATTTTTCCCCAATCAGCCGGCTCTCGACGTTCAGATCCAGGCCATCAACAGGACGTGGGACGTTGCCCTTCTTCAAATGGGTTCCGGGACAGGGTCTTTTTCTTTTCCGCGTCCGCTGCATTTGACGGAGTCAGCTCCCTCTCCGGGTGAATTTATTCGCTCTTGCGGGTACGGATCTGACGGCAGGACACTCTGGATGCTAAGCACTGTTCGCGGCTACTGCAGGATCGAGCCGCGAATGTCAGCGCAGACTCTCGTTTTGACTGGAAAAGCACGTCCCGGAGATTCCGGAGCTCCGATGATGAAACTGGATGGTTCTATCGCAGGGGTGCTTTGGGGAACTGACGGGCATTTCATGTATGGTACCTGGAGCGGACAGATCCTTAAGGTCTTTGAGACGGTCTTTCGGGAAGATCTTTCCGAACCGCTGGGGATCCATGTGCCGGAAATGCGTGAAAATGGAGGTGTTCCGCGGCTGCGTGATGATCGGAGGCAGGATGCAGAAGAAAGTCCAAATGCAGAAGAAAGTCCAAATGCAGAAGAAAGTCCAAATGCAGAAGAATGGCCGGAAAAGCAGGCTGGGGCTGGACAGGATGCAGCAGAGGAAGCGGAATTTCGGGAGTCTCGAAAGATGCCGTCTGGAAAAAATGTTCCGCAGGCCGCGGGAACGGGAAATTTGAGTACTGGGCAGGATCGGCAGGAACGGCCAGTCGACAGACCGCGGAAATTCAGAGACCGGACGGGGAGTACGGATCGGACGGGGAGTACGGATCGGACGGGGAGTACGGATCGGACGGGAAGTGTGCTGGCGGGGTCGCGAAAGTGGAGCAAAACTCCGCAGCTGCGTTTGCCGCATCCTCAGGATCGTGCGTGTCCGCGCACGCGGAAACGTTTGCGGGAAAGGGGAGATTCTGGCTGTGGCGAAGATTTTAGGAAATCGAAAGTGCCGGAGAAGAAAAAGGATGGAACTGTGCAGGATGTGCAAACAGGAGAAACGCCGGAACGGAAGAGCGGCAGCGGGACGCGGTCGTTTGCCGGTTGGATCTTGATCTTGTTTTCGATCCTGGGAAATATTTTATTTGTCGGAACGTTCATTGTGTCTCTAAAGAGGCGGGCTTTGGGGAACGGAGGTCCAAAGAGCTCCTGAATGCCGGTCTCATCGGTCTTCCGGACGGCGGTTGTGTGTCCGCATTTCAAATCGTTTGAATTAAATTTCATTTATGGAAATTTGTTCATGGTTTTTGCTGGTTTTTTTAGATCGAGGAGGTTTTTGTGTTCATTAAAGACAGAATTCGTGAATTGCGTCGGGTCCGTGCGTCGGAACTTTTGCCGAATCCGAAGAATTGGCGCACGCATCCGGAGAAGCAGAAAAATGCGATCCAGGGGGTTTTGGCGGAGATCGGATACGCGGACGCGCTTTTAGCGAGGGAATTGCCGGATGGTACTTTTCAGCTTCTTGACGGGCATTTGAGGGCGGAGACTACGCCGGATCAGGAAGTCCCGGTCCTGATCCTGGATCTAAACGATTCGGAGGCGGACAAACTGCTTGCGACGCTGGATCCGATCGGTGCGATGGCGGGAAAAAATGAAGAGCTTTTTGCAGAGCTGATTTCAGAGATGGAGACCTCCTCGGAGGCGGTCCGCGAGCTTTTAGATGAAACGCTGGGAGTCGAGCTGCCGTCAGTCGAAACGGCATCGGCTCCGCAGGAAGCGGTCATTCCGGAGCTTTTTCAGATCGTGATCGACTGCGGAACGGAAGAGCGTCAGGAGGAACTTTACGAGCGTTTCCATGCAGAGGGGCTGAAGTGTCGGCTTCTGAATCTTTAGTTTGGGCCGAGTACGTTTCCATTTGTGCTGACTGGGGACTTTCGGGACCTTCCTGCGTTCACACGGAACGTTCCGAGCCTCGTCCCCATTTGCTTTACTTCATTTGGTTTCATTATTTGGTTTCACATCATTTCATTTTCGGGAGGGAATTTTATGCAGCTAACGCTCAGTTCGCCGATTTTTGATTCATTTCGTGTGCAGCAGGTCGCCGGGATCTTTGACGTTTCGCTTGAGGAGAAGAATCAGCTGGTCCTTGAGGCGGAGCGTCCGGAGCTAGAGTTGGAAGACTGGAAGATCGGTCTGATCGTGGGACCGTCCGGGAGCGGAAAGACGACTGTGGCGCGAGAGCTTTTTGGTGCGGATTTTCACGAATCGGCATCTTGGCCGGAAAATCGGGCGGTCGTGGATGGATTTGATCCGGAACTTTCGACGCGGGAGATCACGGAGCTTTTGACGTCGGTGGGATTCAGTTCTCCTCCGGGCTGGGTGAAGCCGTACGGAGTGCTGAGCAATGGGGAAAAATTTCGCTGCGATCTCGCACGGGCACTTTCTCTGGCAAAGCTGCCGGGCGGGGAAGAGAGGATCATCGCGTTCGACGAATTCACGAGCGTCGTGGATCGAACGGTGGCGAAGTGTGCGTCTGCTGCGTTAGCGAAAGGTGTGAGACAGGGGGCGATCCCCGCGCGATTCGTGGCGGTCACGTGCCATTACGATGTGGCGGAATGGCTTGAGCCGGATTGGATCCTCGACATGGCGACGGGCAAAGTCTCAAGGAGGTGTCTTCGGCGGCCAGAGATCCAACTTGAAGTGCGGAGAACGACCCGAAACGTCTGGCCCCTGTTTGCGCGTCATCACTATCTGAGCAGCGATCTGGCACTTAGTGCCCGATGCTATCTCGCGACTTGGGATGGAACTCCGGCAGCATTTTGTGCCGTCATGCCGCTCATTTCAAGAAAAGAACGCAGACGGATCAGCCGGCTCGTGACGCTTCCGGATTTTCAGGGACTTGGTATCGGCATGAAACTCGCGGAAGCTGTCGGAGAGCTTCATCATGAAATGGGGCATCGGCTCAATATTACGGGGAGCCATCCTGCCGTCATTGCACATTGCCGAAAATCTCCGCGCTGGCGGACCGTCACTGTTCGCGGCGCAACATCCAGCCCTAAAAAGTCTGCGATCCCCAAGTATCGCGGATCGGGGTCCCGGATCGTCGTTTCGTTTGAGTATTTGCCGATGGATCCATAGACCTTCGGTTTTTTATCCTCCTTTTTGCTGAAAGACTCTTCCATTATGGCGAAATCATCCACCAAAACCGTGAAGGAAAAAACTGCGAAAAAATCCGCAAAGAAAATAGTAAAAAAGAACTCGAGAAAAATACCGGACGCGGAACCTTGTGCCTGGTCAGAAAATGTGTCGGGAACTGCATTAAAAGTTTCATCGAAGAGCGGCCCAACTGTTTCGTCCAGATCTGCTTCCGGATCTGCTTCCAGATCTGCTTCCGGGTCTGCTTCCGGATCTGCTTCCAGATCTGCTTCCGGGTCTGCTTCCGGATCTGCTTCCAGATCTGCTTCCAGATCTGCTTCCGGATCTGCTTCCGGATCTGCTTCCAGATCTGCGTCTGAGTCCCGAAAATCACGGACGGTTTCTTCTGGACTCACCGCGAAGCAGAAAGATCAGGTCCTCGCGATCCTTTCGGTCGGCTGTTCTCGGAAACGTGCCGCCAGTTTTGTGGGAGGAACTCCAGCGCTGATCCAGAAAGCCGCAGCGGCGGATGAAGATTTTGCGCTTGCGCTTCTTCAGGCGGAATCGCAGGCGGAGATCACATCGATGAAGAGCATCAACGCGGCCGCACGTCAGGAACGGTACTGGAAGGCGGCTGCGTGGATCCTGGAACGAAAGAATCCAGAGGAGTTCCGTCTGCGTTCACCGGGGACTTTCAATGCGGAACAGCTTGCTTTCATCGTGAGGAATCTTTCGGAGATCATCGCGGAGGAAGTACGTGTTCCGTCTGACCGAAAACGCATTCTGGCGCGTCTTGAACGTTTCCTGAAAGAGTCGGCCGGGGAACTGGAGCTGAAAAAGGGGGCTCGCAAAACTGCGCGGAGCAAAAATCATGCAGAATGAGCTTTTATTTCAGTTTTGGCGTTTTGAAATTTTTGGAGCGATCATGCAGAAAATAGTCTGCGGCAGGAAACTGTTTGGAAGAAAAAAGGAAGGCGGCGGATCATGCGGACAGACGGCGGTTCTCCTTTAGAAATTCAGGCGATGGAAAATTTTATTCGGCATTTTCATCCAGTTTTTGCGCGGTCTCATGGGCAGGCGAGGAGAGTGCAGCGGATGGAAAAGTTGACCGGGAATGGATTTGAAGACTGGTGTCTCACGTTCCTTCCGGAGTACTTTTGCCGGACTCCATCACGGATGCACCGGTGGATGTTTCGGAAGCTGGAGCAGTTTGACGCCCAGCGCGGAAGCCGGCTGAATCTGCTGGCTCCGCGAGGGAATGCGAAATCGACGATCGGAACGCTGGCCTATCCGCTGCGGTGTGCATTGGAAGGGACGGAACCGTACATTTGGATCATTTCGGACACGCTGGATCAGGCGATCCTGCACTTGGAGAATCTCCGGCAGGCTCTCGATTCCTCGCCGCTTCTGAAGCAGCACTATGCGTCGGCACTGAATGGCAAGATCCGCTACCGAGAGGGACGGCTCCTTCTTCCCAACGGAGTGCGTCTTGAGGCGTTCGGAACGGGCCAGAAACTTCGCGGACGCCGTCATGGGGCGCATCGGCCGAGTCTCATCGTCGGAGACGACCTGCAGAATGAAGCGCACTGCCGTTCTTCCCGGCTTCGTCATGCGTCGCGTGAGTGGTTTTTCGGAACGCTTTTGAAGGCGGGAAATTCTCGGACGAACGTCATTCATCTCGCGACGGCGCTTCACCGGGACGCGCTGGCCATGGAGCTGCACCGGACTCCGGGATGGGATTCCCGCATTTTTCGTGCGATCGTGCGTTACCCGGATCGGATGGATCTCTGGGAACGCTGGGAAGATCTTTACTTTGGACTTGAAACGCCGTTTACGGAGGGATCGGAGGCCTCGGCAGACTGCGGGACTGGAGGGACGGCGGCTGGGCGGCGTGCCTGTGCGGAGGAGCTTGCGCAAAAGTTCTACCTGACGCACGAATCGGAAATGAAGGCCGGAGCACAGGTGCTTTGGCCGGAGGAAGAGGACCTTCTGACGCTGATGAAGATGCGAGCGGAGTCGGGAAAAAGCGCGTTTGAGCGGGAAAAGCAGAATTCGCCGCTGAATCCGGATCTGTGCGAGTGGGACGAAAAGTACTTTGAGCGGGAGGGATTCTGGTTCGATGAATTTCCTTCCGACGCCCGAGTCCGCGTCATGGCGCTGGATCCGAGTAAAGGGAAGCATACCAACCGCGGGGATTTTGCGGCTTACGTCATGCTGGCACTGGGGGCGGACGGCGAACTGTACGCAGATGCGGAACTTCTTCGGCTCCCGATCGACGAAATGGTCGAGGCCGGCATTCGGCTCTGGCGTTCCTTTCAGCCGGATGCATTCGGCGTGGAAGGCAATCAGTTTCAGGATCTTCTGGCAGATTTTTTCCGTCAGCGTTTCCAGGCGCATCATCTTCCGGTCTTGCAGCCGTCTCTGATCTTCAATTCCGTGGCGAAGGAGGTCCGTCTCCGTCGGCTCGGTCCATGGCTGGCTGCGGGAAAGATCCACTTTAGGACGCACTCTCCGGGGGCTGCGCTTTTGGTGGAGCAGCTGGAGCAGTTTCCTATTGGCGACCATGATGACGGGCCGGACGCGCTGGAAATGGCGATCCGACTCATGGATCAGACCATCGGTGAGGCCGCGTTCGATGATGGACTCGGTTCCAATCTGTTTGGAAACCGCCGCTGAGACATGTGTCTGCTTCCGGGAACAGCCGTCAGAATGGCCAAAACCGGTTAAAAACGGTTAAAAAATTTTTTTGCGTCGGTTTCGTTTTAGACGCACTTTTTTCAGGACCTTAACCCCAAATTTACAAAAAATGACTTACTTTATTCATCCAATGCAGTATTTGTTTGACGACGAGGAACGCTGGATCCGCGCAGACGGTACCGGTTCTCTGAATGCGGGCCGCCTAGATTCCGAAGAGGCTCTTGAAGATGCGCGGCAGTCGTGTCGGCAGCTCGCACTTACGAACGAGTTTGCGATCTGCGGGCATGAGAACCGGATCAGTTTCGTCGTGGGATCCGGACATCATGTTTCTGCGGAACCGCTCTCCGGGCGTGAGGTCTCTCGCGAGACGGTGAAACTTGCGCAGGAATGGCTGGAGGATTTCATGCAGGAGAACGACTGGTTTCGGCGTCAGCAGGAGATCCAGAGACGAAAAGACCGGGACGGAGAGGCTTTTCTGAGAATTTTCGTGAATTCAGAAGGGCAGACTGCCGTGCGTTTCGTTGAGCCGGAGGACGTTTTTACGCCGTCGGAGCTTTCAGCAAATGGCATGGTCGCTGGTGACCATACGTTAAGGAACGGCGGAGTCTCTGGGAACGGCGAGATTTCGGGAGAGGTCGGAAGTCAGGAATCTGGAGTCGTGAATTTTGGTATCCAGACGGACGCGGCGGATGCAGAAAGCATTCAGGGATTCTGGATCCGCGGGGAATTTGTGCCGGCTTCGGAGATCCAGCATCGAAAGGCAAACGCGGATTTTGCGGTCCCGCGCGGCCTTCCGCTTTTCTATCCGGTGCGAAAAAATCTTCAGCGTGCGGAAAAACTGCTTCGAAACATGAGCGTGGTCGCAGAGGTCCAGTCGGCGATCGCGATCATTCGGAAACATTCCGGAGGTTCAAGACTGGGGATCGAATCCTTTGCCGCCTCTGCTGCAGACGCTTCATTTCACGTGCCGGGAGGATGGGGAACTTCGGATGGACCGCGTTCTCTTTTCTACCGACACTATTCCCCCGGTACGATCCTCGATACTTCGGCAGGAGTTGAGTATCAGTTTCCAGTTGCGGCAGTGGATGCTGGCCGCTACATTCAGGTCCTTCAGGCGGAACTCCGCGCCATTGCGAGTCGGCTCGTCATGCCGGAGTTCATGCTTACGGCAGACGCAAGTAACGCGAGCTATTCTTCCACCATGATCGCGGAAGGACCAGCCGTCCGTATGTTTGAGCGTCTCCAGAAGGAACTGATCTCTGAGGACATTCAGCTATTTCGCCGCGTTTTGCTTCATGGCGTACAGGCCGGAAGGCTGCCGGTGCAGGTACTCACGGATGTACGGATCTCCGTGATCCCGCCTCGACTGTCTGTTCGGGATCGTTTAGAGGAAGTGCAGGCTGGAAAGATCCTCGTGGAACTCGGTGCAATGAGTGTCGAGGAATTGCGGGCAAGGTTGGGTACCTGAAGACCTGAAACTCCGACCCTGAAACCTAATTTAGGAAAAAGAAAAAAGAAAAAAGAGAAAACTGAATAGGTGGTCTGGAGTGTACAGGAAATGTACAAATGAGAGTCGGAACGGTGGGTGATTGAACACTGAAAATCAGTGAATTACTGGAAATTTCCTCCGATTTTGGCAAAATATGGGCGGTTTGGTGGAGATGTGTAAATTGGATTCGTGAACATTTTTTTCATCAGAGCCCGACTGATTTTCAGTATTCAGAAAGACCAGTTCGTATTTTGAAAAAAAGAAAAAAGGGATTTGCTATGACGAATTTTGATTCGCGGAAAGATATTCGGTTGTGTTTTCAAACGCACGCCTGTTCTCAGAATGAAAGCTTGCCATCTGCGATCTCGGCAGAGCAGGGGACTGTAACGTGTGATCCGGAAAAGTATGATCCGGAAAAGTGTGATCCGGAAAAGTGTGATCCGGAAAAGTGTGATCCGGAAAAGTGTGATCCGGAAAAGTGTGATCCGGAAAAGTGTGATCCGGAAAAGTGTGATCCGGAAAAGTGTGATCCGGAAAAGCGCAGATCTGCAAAGCGTGAGCCGGAAAAATCGGGAGCGGGAAAGTTGAGCGCGTCTGCATCGAGTACGTACAGAGACGTAAACGTCAGTACTCTGGCGAATTCGACCAATCAGGCGCGGATCGAGGCGTTTTCGAATGCGGTCAAAGAGATCTTCGGCGACGTTTTGGATGCTCGATTCTACGGAAACGTAACGTTTCATTTCACGGTCCAGGGAGGGATCATTCAGACGATCCGTTCTGGTGTGGAACGTTCCATCCGCTGAAAGAAAAGACGGTTTTTCGAGTTTCGATAGACTGAAATTTGGTACATTCGGCATGTGTGGATCTGTTCTGCTGAGATACAGAAAAGCTGCAGAAATACATGGATCATTCAACACGAAAAAAGATGAAAAAGCATGGAGCGCACGAAGTGATTTGGAAGATTTTTTTGTCTCATTTCGTATCTTCCGTGAAATTCGTGTTCGGGGACATTCACATCCCTTTCTGTTCACTTCTGTGATTTTTCGGTGTTTTGGGATTTTCCGTGGTGAAGATCATGATACCGATCGGTACGCCGATGCCGAATCGACCTGAAATTTTGTTTTAGAGGGGGCTGACAGCCTCATTTGGGAAAGGAAGGATTTTTTATGAAGAAAAAGAAATTGGAACTCATTGCAGATCCAGGACTGTTTCTAGAGTATGCACAGGCGGACGCTTCGTCACGTCTTGATCGTGAAAATGCAGTACTTCATGGTGTGAAGATCCTCGGATTCGTTTCACTCAACGGCAGACGCTACACTGTCGAGGCACTGGAACGTGCGTGCGCACTCTACGAAAATGCCAAGGTGAACGTAAATCATCCCAGGCATTCTCCGCAGGCTCCGCGAGATTATCAGGACAGGATAGGAAATATTCGGAATGTCCGCTTTCAGAAGAACGAAGGACTTTATGCTGACTTTCATTTCAATCCGCGTCACCCGCTGGCGGAACAGCTGATGTGGGATGCGGAACACGCTCCGGAAAATGTTGGATTTTCCCACAATATCGCGGCAAAAACGGCGACGCAGAAGGACGGTTCTCTTTTGGTCGAGGAGATCTTGCTCGTTCGCAGTGTCGATCTCGTCGCAGACCCGGCGACCACGCACGGTCTCTTTGAGTCTCAGGGGGCCGCTGCGGATGTTCGGATGGAAACCTTGAAAGAAAAAGAAAAAATGGCTGGAGAGGCGGAAGATGCCTCTTGCGTGACTTCGTCTGTGTCTGTGTCGGACTCTCTTCCTTTGAAAAACGGTGCTTCCTCACGTACGGAAACTGCCGTTTCTGCGAGAACGGACTCTTTCGAAACGGAGCCTCTGTCCGAAAATGCAGCAGCGGCCCCCGCCGGTTCACGAAAAGGTCATTCGAAGACGGAACTTTTGGTGTCTTCGACGGATGAAAAAGAAGTGTTGGAAGCACTTCAGACGGAGTTCGGCGAGCTTCAGGAAGAGATCGGAACGCTGCAGGAAGAGATCGGAACGCTGCAGGAAGAGATCGGAACGCTGCAGGAAGAGATCCGGACTCTGCGCCGTCAATTTCAGGAAATGTTGCGGTTTTCCAGAAAGATCTCCGTTCCGGTGTGCCGTGCTCCGCAGGTTCCCTTCCGTGAAAACGAGCTTTCAGTGGCGGAGTTCGTGACCCGTTTGAAGTCAGATGCGCGAGTTCACTGATTTTCCGGGACGCCCAGATGTGTGATTTTGTGCAGAAATTTTTAACTGGAAAGAAAAAGTGGTTCAGGATTTTATGGAAAGGAGCGAAAAATGTACCGTTTGAATTGGAAATGGGGAGAAACTTCTCCGATCTGTGCACGAGTGTCTGCTGAAACGGACGTTCATGCCGGGGATCTTCTCTGGCTTGACTCGGACGGAATGGCAAAACCTGCTTCGGAATTTCCGAAATCGACGGATCTGGCAGGGACGCAGGCTGCATTCAGTCTGAAATTCCTTGGGATCGCGATGCAAAGCAGTCCGCTAGGTAAAGAAAGTGCCATTCGGACCGCAACGACGGGGACGTTTGAGTTTGATGATGAGACACAGGACGGCGTTCAGGAAATTCTGGGAACGTACGTCGGTGCGAATCTGAATGCTGCGCAAACGCATCTTCAGCGTTCTTCCGTCGTGGCAGTCTCGAGTGCGAAATGTGCGTTTGGGCGCATCGTCCATCTGGAAAATGTTCCGGTCGGAAAGGTATTTGCCGCGATCGTTTCGACTGTCATTCGCGGCGGAGTTCCCGGTTCCGATCCGCATCACGCAGTCTAAGACACTTTTCCGGATCTAAGTTTTTTCAGATATTTTCATTTGTTTTG
>JAFQOH010000117.1:0-2913 GCA_017403345.1 Thermoguttaceae bacterium | reverse complement strand
GAGTTTCCGGCCATTGGTCTCGTCGAGAGAAACGTATCCGGATTCCGAAACGAGCGTCCCGGTGAACCCTGCCGCGTTGCCGTTGATGAAAATGGCTTCGTCAACTTTTCCGCCGTTGAGCGTAATGGTTCCCGTGCCCGTGACGGTACCGTCGAAGTAACCGGAGGTTTTGCCGTACTCACCGTTCAGGTTCAGATGGCTGTTGACGACGACCTCGCCGTTAAGGTCGAACGTGCCGTTGACTTCCAGCTCGCCTTCGGTGACTTTCAGTCCGTTGAGAGTAAGATTTCCGCCGAGGGTCTGTTTTCCGCCGCCGATTTTTTCGATGGAAAGTTCTTCGTGCTGGATATTTCCGGTGAAGACGGCCTGGTCATCCGCAGTCGTTCCGTTACCGAGGATCAAAGTCGTGTTCCCAGCGTACCCTTTCGCGATTTTTCCGGAACCAGTCAGTTTACCGACTTTGAACGCCTTGCCGTTCCAGACGTCAAAAGCACCGTTTTCGCCGATATTCAGCGTCGCGTAATTCTCGTCCGTGTTCACGTTCTGCCAGCCGCCGTTGACAAGCGTGCCATTTTCGATGTCAATGACGGCATCTTTCGAGAGCGCGTAGGTGATGGAAGATCCAGTGAGAGCTTTGAACTGCTGGTAAAGTTTCCCGCCGCCGGTCACTTTGAGCGTGCCGTCGCCAGAGATGACGATATTCTGATCATTCACGGTCAGGAACGAATTATTCGCCGTGTACGTTCCGGTGTCCGTCATATTGAATTCCAGCACGCCGCCTGACGCGATGTTCATCGTGAGCGTTCCGGTATTGTTCGGCGTCCGGTCCGTGAATTTCAGGATCGCACCATCCGCGATCGTCACGCCGTTCGCTGCGGAAAGCGTACTCGCCCCGGAAAAAACGAGCGTTCCGTCATTGACCAGAAGTCTATCGAGCGAAACGTTTCCGGTCATTTCCTGCGTTCCATCCCCGATTTTTTCAAGCGTAAGCTGCGTCTGCTGCATCGTGCCGGCAAAAATCGCAGAATCGTCTGCCGTCGTGCCGTTTCCGATGATCAGTGACGTCGTACCGCTGTACCCTTTCGCGACCGTTCCGGAGCCGGTCAGTTTTCCGACCTTGAACGCCTTGCCGTTCCAGACGTCAAACGCACCGTTCTCGCCAATGTTCAGCGTCGCGTAGTTCTGGTCCGTGTTCACATTCTGCCACCCGCCGTTGACGAAAGTGCCATTTTCAATGTCGATGACGGCATTCTTCGAGAGCGCGTACGTGACGGAGGCACCAGTGACTGCCTGGTACTGCTGGTAGAGTTTCGCACCGCCAGTCACTTTCAGAGTGCCGTCGCCGGAAAAGATGACTTTCTGATTATTGGCAGTCAGGAGCGAATTGTTTGCCGTGTACGTATCACCCGCCGTCATGTTGAATTCCAGCGCAGCCCCCGACGCAATGTTCATCGTGAGCGTCCCGGAATGGTTCGGCGTCCGGTCCCCAAAACAGAGAACTCCCTCCTGAATATTGACCGGCCCGGCAGAAGAAAACGTCGCGCCGCCGGAGACAGTCAGCGTCCCCGATCCGGTTTTCGTTACCGTCCCTCCGGAGGAAAATGCACCCTGGTAGACAGAATCCGCAGTATTCTCAAGCGTCACGGTCGAGTCATTGTCCGTCACGGCCTCGGAGCCGCTCAAATTGGAATGCGTAGCCGCCTCGACCGGGACGACACCAAGAGAAAGCAAAAGCGCAGCTCCCGCACTCACCGCACGCAGCGGCCGTGGACGTCGAAATTCATGCTCCCAAACACTGAAACCTAAAATTTTACGCATCTTTATCACATCTCCAAACGGATAAACTCAACACTATCATTTCTAATACATGATTATACACCAAAATGTTCCAAATTACAGGAAAAATTTAAAAAATTGCAGAAAAACTAAAAAAAGGACAAAAAAATTCATGGTAAGCCCAAAAATCGGCAATTTTTTTGGAAAATCCCTAAGAAACTGACCTCCCCCCCCCCGCACAACTCCTTGACGACACATTTTCTCCATGCTATAATACCATCTCACGTTGGTAACTTTGTTAAAAAATGAGATTTTTAGAAGTTGCTTTCAAACATTTTTCCCCTCAAGAACAGTTTTATGAAAAAGCACAAATACTTTCTTCTTACGCTCCTTCTTACGGCACTCCTTCCGGCACTTTTTTTGTGCGGCTGCAAACCCGCGGCTGCAGCGATGCCAGAAACCGCCGCCGAACAGCAGGAGGAGGAAACAGCAGCCGCCCCAGGTCCAGCAAGCCATGAAGAACTGAAAAAACAGCTCGACGGCAAATTTGAATACGGGATCACCGCCGACTCCGTCACCATCACCAAATACACCGGCACCGCCGAAACCGTCACCATCCCCCACGGTGTCACGATCATTGGAGATGATGCGTTCGGCCACTGCTTAAGCCTCACGTCAGTGACGATCCCCAACAGCGTCACGAGCATTGGAAATGGCGCGTTCGCATGGTGCGAGAACCTCACGTCGGTGACGATCCCCAACAGCGTAACGTACATTGGAAAGATAGCGTTTTGGGGCTGCGACAGCCTCAAGTCGGTGACCATCCCCGAAAGCGTGACGAGCATTGGTGACTGTGCATTTGCCAACTGCGATAAACTGACCAAGATCCAAGTCTCCGCGGGCAATCCGCATTTCAAGAGCGTGGACGGCATCCTGTTCACCGCCGACGGTAAAACGCTCATTCAGGTTCTGCAAGGCAAAGGCCTCACCGAATACACCATCCCCGACGGCGTGACGAGCATTGGAGATTCCGCGTTCAGCTGGTGCAAGAGCCTCAAGTCAGTGACGATCCCCAAAAGCGTGACGAGCATTGGAGATTCCACGTTCTACTGGTGCTCCAGCCTCACGTCGGTGACG
>JAFQOH010000116.1:0-17419 GCA_017403345.1 Thermoguttaceae bacterium | reverse complement strand
GCCCGTACCGTACTGCGTCCCCGCGTCGCTCGGAGAACCCGTGCCGTACTGCGTCCCCGCGTCGCTCGGAGTGCCCGTGCCATACTGCGTCCCCGCGTCGCTCGGAGTGCCCGTGCTGTACTGCGTCCCCGCGTCGCTCGGAGTGCCCGTGCCGTACTGCGTCCCCGCGTCGCTCGGAGTGCCCGTGCCGTAAGGCGTCCCCGCGTCGCTCGGAGTGCCCGTACCGTAAGGCGTCCCCGCGTCGCTCGGAGTGCCATTGAAAAATTCGTTTTCAACGGGAGCAGGGAGCGGTGCAGTTCCAGGTACAGGAGCCGGCGTTTCTTCCAGAACAGACGGATTTGCGGCAGGTGGATCTTGCGTAAACGTCTGCGAGTGCGGCACAGCCTCGGAGACCGTATTTTGCGGAACGTACAGTGCAGCTCCGGGGGCCGTGACCGGCTGGGAAATGACTGGGTATGGAGAGGCACAATGTCCGCAGGCGGGCGCCATCGAAGGCTGCGGGACATTCCCTCCGTTGAATCCGCGCGGCACGACCGGCGTCGGGGAGACATTTGGAGCGCCATGCCCCAAGGAGATGACCGTCGTGTGTTTCTTACTGACTTTGACCGGTTTATTCACGATGATGGTCCTGCCGCCGTCATGGGAGATCGTTCCATTCGTCAACGGCAGCATGATATAATTTTCCTTGTACGGAAACTGGTAGGGTTGATGTGCCGGTGCGAGTTCTTTATTGCTCCCAAACGGCACGACGAGCGTTCCCTGAGCCTGGAGTTCCGCACAATTCCCCAGGAACGCACACCCTGCCAGCAAAAAACTCCCGCATTGCCAGGCATTCTGATTTATTTGCTTGAAAAGGTTCATCCATGCACCTCCAAATATACTTTCAGACTTTACTCTATTAGACCCTATTTTTTTCAAGTCGTCAAATAAAAATCAGACATTCTGGAAAAAATTTCGGAAATTTTCGGAAATTTTCGGAAATTTTCGGAAAAAGTTCAGCAAAAGTTCTCCAAAGATCCCCAATTTGCACAAAACACAAATTTTCCTGCAAGACGAACAGCCAGCCTCGCATTTTTATTCGGGATCCATTTCCCAACAAAAACTCCGCGAGCGAAAAATACCCGCGGAGAAAAAGGCAGCGACGAGAACACCGTCTCCCGGCGGATCCAGCAGCCATTTTACTTTTTGTTTTCAGAAAACTTTCCGGCTTTTCTCTGAGCATTGCCCAAATCACTGCGCCATGGGTCATTCATACTATCCAGCACGACCGTGAAATTTCCTTCCTTCCCTTCTGCCTTCAGGATCGCATTCTGTACCCGTTCAAGCCAATGGTGCATCTCATCGAGCTTACCGACCGGGAGGATATGCTGTACCTGCTGGGCATAAGGATAGCGGACCCTCGTATTGCTAAAGACATGATTATCATTGCGCTCCATGTTATTCTGAAGGATGAGAAGCGGCGGATGCTTTTCTTTGTAGACCGACGCGAGATCGACGAAGAATTGCGTTCCATGCTCATAGTCATCCGGTTTTTCAATCGCGATAAGCACATCCGGTTTCATCGAGGCGAGAGCTGCCAGTGTATCCTTTCCAGTTTTCTGAAACACGACCATCGCACCAAGAGTAGTGAAAAGCGAATTTCCCCATCTCGCATTAATGTTATCATTCTCCAGCCAAAGAATATTCTTGTCTTTGAAAACTTTAAACCAACGCGGCACAAGTTCTTCGAAATCCTCGAAAAGCTGCTGCGGTAAATTTTTTCCAAACGAACAGATCGCATTACGTACAGCTTCAATGTCATCACACAGATCGATCACGGCCTTCTCGGCGCCATCATGACGGTTCTCTTGCACAAAACCTTTTAATCGGTTGAGCGGAACGGTGAGCTGCTTATGCAACTCATCCAAAATGTCCATTTTCTCTTCGCACAAAAGCATGAGAATATTCATCATTCGCGCCAATTCATACGTGAGATGCTCGATACAGGCGATCTCAACTTCGTCAAATGCGTTCACCTGTTCTTTCCGAACATAAAAGACACCGTACATTTCATCTCGAAAGATCACCGGGACGGCAATCGCAGAAAACGGCGGCGTTCCTTTTGGAAAATGGGGGTCAAGACTGGCGTCTTTACAGAGATCGAGCCGTTTATGTCGATATACCCACCGGATCTGATGGGCCTCCGCATTCAGCAAAGTGCCGCACACTTCCTTGCTGCCGGATTGGGCATGCAACCTCAGCCACTGTTCTACAATATCAAACTTCCAGAATTCAAAATTTTCCAGTCCCAGCGTCCTTGCGATCCAGTGCAATCCATCGCGGAAGTAGTGCTCTCTCTGCTTATAGGTCTGCTCCATCAGCTGCTTTTTATCGCAAAGCGCCTCACAAATCTTGGAGATCTCCGTTTTCCGAAGCAAGATCGCCTCCACGTTTCCGATCGGCTGAAAGCGCAGCATCCAGAATTCCTCTTTAGGAATGATCGGCGTGAACCACTTGCAGCGCGTAACAGAAAAATACTGTCCATCGGGATGATGGATCACGGAAGGGACGGAAATATCGCAGTCCATATCGGGAAATCGACTCTGGAGCCATGGAACTTCGGAGAGATTCACCGCATCACGAATGGAGGGGAACAGTTTACCGAGCTTTTTATTGTGCAGGACCACCCGTCCTTCCATCGACGTGATCAAGACGCCTTCCGGAAGATTTTCGAGTGCCGGATTCAGATACATCATCATGGAGATCAGTTCATTTTGAGAAAGACCATCCAAAACTTCCTTGACCACTTCCACTGCGTTTGATTTTTCCAGTCTATTCATTTCCGACCTGCATCTGATCTATTGACGACCTACCCCGTCCCGACGCTTGTGGCACGGCATGGGGCTTTAGACCTCTAAAATTTTCCAGAAATATTGATTCTAGCAAAATTCCCATCCCGTGTCAAGTGCCGATCCGTGAAAATTTCCAAATTTTTAGAAATTTTAGTAATTTATCATCCTAGTGTTCCAGAATATCAGACTTTCCCCCCAGTTCCGGCACGCAAGACACGAAATATCACTGAAAATGGCGTCATTCGTAAAATATCGGCAACACGATCCCAAATGCCGCAAAACACTTCTACTCTCAACACACAAAGCCTCAAGTAAAAAATTTCACCTGAATTTCAAATTTTTGCCGTTTTTTTACATCGTGGGTCTTGACTTTCCCCGAATTGTCCGTTAAGATAACGATTAGTGTTTTAGGGCGGCTATCAGAGTGCCCTGAAGATCCTTTTACCCGATCCATCCCCCCTTTTATGGAGATCAAAATGATGAAAAGACGTGAATTTCTGAAAAACGCCATGATCCTGAGTGCTGCTGCGTCCTGCTGGCAGGGGATCCCCGCCTCCGCGCAGGCTGCCGAATGGAAAACAAAGATCCTTAAGGGCTACATTTGCGGTTACCCGACAGAAGATGCCCTCGCGCTCTACAAACGGAACTCCTTCGACGGTGTGGAATCCACTGACTGGTCCTGCGGTCCCGAAAAAGCCGCGGAAGCCCGTAAAGTTGCTGAAAAACTTGGAATGCGCATTCATTCCGTTCTGTTCGGCTGGGCGAACGTCAATAATCCAGCCTCCTTCGAGAAAGACATCGAAAACATTTCGCTCGCTCTGAAAACGACTCAGGGCTACGGCGGCGACGCCCTCCTCGTCGTTCCGTGCCGTACCGGCGGAACCATGCCGAATCCGCGTGAATTCAAGATCGAATTCGATCCCGACACCCTCATGGTCTCGAAAGTCGCGGAAGGCGACAATACGCCCTACCAGGCCTACATTGAAGCGCAGAACACCGCGACGAAAGCCAGCATCGAAGCCATTAAGCGTTTGATCCCGGTCGCCGAAAAGACGGGAGTCGTCATCGCGCTGGAGAACGTCTGGAACAATCTGTGGATCACGCCGGACTTTTACGCCGCGTTCGTGAAATACTTCAAGAATCCGTGGGTCAAAGCCTACTTCGACCTCGGCAACAACGTGAAATATGCCGCAACGGAAGACTATATTTACGCGCTGGGCGATTCCATCGTGAAGCTCCATGCGAAAGACTACAAACTGGATCTGACCCGTCCGGACTGCGGCGGATACAAAGGATTCGTCAACCTCCGCGACGGCAGCGTGAACTGGCCGGTCGTCCGCAAAGCGATCGACGACATCGGATACAATGGATTCATGACCATCGAAGGCGGAAGTGATCCGATCGCCAAGAAAAGCGCTGACATGGACCTGATCATCGCCGGCAAATAGTCGATTTCTCAACTTGGAACCAACCGCTGACCGTTTAGAGATCATTTCGGAAACATTTCCGACCTCTCCAACCGGTCCGCGGTTTTTGAAATTCATCAGAAGATACGTCCTTAAGCACAAAAAGCTGCGCGGAGCTGAAATTCATGGGAAACGGAGAGTTCATCATTTATACCTTTGACCTGATCGGGACGGCCGCCTTTGCCTTTTCCGGCGCACTGCGCGCCATTGACCGTCACCCCGACTTCATTGGAATGCTGCTTCTTGCCGGAGTGACGGCCATCGGCGGTGGAATGATCCGTGACGCCATCCTCGGACGAGAAGCGGCGGTTCTCTCTGACCCGCTTTACTTCTGGATGATCCTCGCACCTGTCGTCCTGATCTACTTCTTCCCATCCTCGTTCTGGAAACGCGCGGGCTTGTTTAACTACTTCGACGCCTTCGGATTCGGTGCCTTTGCCGGCGTCGCGGCAAACATCGGCGTCCAGCTCGAAATGAACCTCATCGCCATCATGATCCTTGCCTTCCTGACTGGCTGCGGAGGCGGCGTGGTCCGTGATGTGATCCTGAACAAACCAGCGCAGCCGCTGAGCGATGAACTTTACGCCATTCCCGTTCTTTTCGGAGCACTGGCACTTTACCTCCTGAATCGTTTTCCGCCGCCGGGCCTGCTTCCTGAACAGATCCGCGTTCTGGGCTTCCTCGCCGCCTTCCTGATCACCACGGGCTGGCGTTTGGCCGCGATCTCTTGGAACCTCCGTCTTCCCCGCATCGATTACCACGAAAACCGCCATTCCTGATCGACTCGGACTCATCGTTTTCCCAGATCTGTTTCATTTCCAAGGAAATTCCAATGCCAAATACCCTCAATCAAACCATAAACGATACGAATATGAACTCCCTCGATACACTAATGCCCGAAGTCGTGAACTACGATCCGGCACAATTCGCAGAATTGAGAGAAGGGGGGCTTTTTGGCGAGTTTCAGAACTACCGTCTGGTAAGAAAGCTGGGGGAAGGCGGAATGGGACAGACTTGGCTTGCAGTCAAAATGTCTGACGGCAAAGACGTGCAGCGTGTCGTCTGCAAGATCCTCTCCGACAAACTGCGGGAAGACGAAAATGCCATGGCCGAAGTGCGGCGTATTTTTGATTTAACGTATGATTTGACGCATCCAAACATCTGCCCGCTGCTTGGCTTGGAAACGGACCCGGTATTCGGCATCTACCTCGTGATGGCGTATATTGAGGGAGATACGCTCGCACAATGGTTTCACTCTCAGCCTTTGCGCCAAAAAGGACTTTCACTTGACACGGTCCGTCCTATTATCCGACCGCTTGCGGAAGCTTTGGATCATGCACACGCCGCCGGTGTTCTTCATAGAGACGTAAAGCCGCAGAACATCATCCTCACAAACAGACGCAAACCAGTCCTCCTGGACTTCGGCATTGCCGCCAGAATTCGGCCCGAGAACATCTCCGCAGAAACCTGTACTCTTGGCCGTTCTGTCTCTCTCTCCGAAAAACCGGGGTCCTCCGGCACTCCGCTCTACATGGCACCGGAGCAGATGGAAAGCGGACGACAGAACGGACGCACTGACCAGTACGCACTGGCCACGATCCTTTACGAACTGCTCGCAGGTTCTCTGCCGTTTCAGGAAGAAAATTTCGTTGCCCTTCGACGTGAAAAAAGTACATTTTCACCAAATCTTCCCTCACTTTCACGGCATCAGAATCAGGTGCTTGCCCGCGCTCTCGCAGACAATTCCAAAGACAGGTTTCCGACCTGCTCAAAATTTCTGGAAGCGCTGGATCATAAGCCGACACCATGTCCCGCATCATTCAAAATCGCAGGTGCACTCACGGTTCTCATTAGCGGAGGTGCTTTGCTCATAAATTCCTGCACGATGCAAAAAAAACTCGAAACTGCTCAGCAGGCTCTCGCCGCGGCCGTCGCTGATACCAGAGCGGAAGAACAGAAAGCGGCTCAGGCGGAAATAGCCCGTGCCCGCTCGGAAGCACAAAGTGCAAATGAACGTGCTGTGAAGGCAGAAGGTGAAAAGACGCAGGCCCTGACAGAACTTCAAAAAGCAGTCGAGGAGCGAAACGGTCCTGTCGAAGCGGCAAAAATGGAACTCCGCCGACAATATGCAGTTCTGGAACGTGCTCTGTCGGGGAATTTTGAATTCACTTCACTTGGAGACCGCGTGCAGCTCACGCAATACATTGGAAAAGCCAACTCTGTTGAGCTCCCGCTCGGAGTGACCGTAATTGGTCCCAAAACGTTCAGCCGCCAGAATAAACTCCTCTCGGTGACGCTCCCGGACACTCTTGAGACGATTGAAGTCGGCGCATTTTACTCGTGCGATAGACTCAACACGATCAATTTCCCTTCCAACCTGAGAATAATCGGCGAAGACGCTTTCAGCGGATGCGAAAGCCTCAAGAGTACCGTACTTCCGGCCAGCCTCCAAAAAATCGGTCCGAAGGCATTCTATCATTGCAATTCACTTACGTCTGTGACCATTTACAGTAAATCAGTCGAGATCAGTGAGGATGCTTTCGATGGAATGGATGAACGGATCCACTTTCATGGTCCCACGGGATCTACGATAGAACATTTTGCCAGGCGAAAAGGCTTCCAATTCACGCCGCTTCCGAATGCGAAATAAGAGTGAGTAAAGATCGTCCCTTTCAATCCTACATTAAAAACCGAAAGGTCAAACCATGATCCCAAAAATTCGACATTTTTGCCGATGGACGGCTTTTTTGATGCCGGTTTTTTTGATGGCCGGTTTCCTGTTTGCGTCGGGAAATGCGGACGCTCCGGCGTTTCAATATGAAAATGACCGGATCTGCGTTTCGGGAGAGAACTGCGAGAAGGCGGTCCTCGAAAACGGCGGGCTGGCGTACCGGAATCGAAAGTACGTCTGGGAAAATGTGCCGAAGGAGCTTCAGGGCGTTTTCTTCACGAAATTCGGAGGCGGAGAACGGGGGAGCGTCTCGGTGACGGCAAAACAGGACACGGTGATCCTTTTTGCGGCCGGAAGTCTGAGCAACGACATGGACGACACCTGGACGCTGCGCAAGGAGCGTGCGTTTCAGTACACAGACGGCGGGAAGACCGGAATGCACATCTACTCGCGGATGCTGAAAAAAGGCGAAACGGTCGAGCTGCCGCAATTCAGCTGGTCGGGGAGCCAGCTCCTTTTCTCGGACCAGCCGATCGCATGGGATCTGCCATTGCCGCCGGAACCGAAACTTGTCCGCATGAAGTACCGAAATCCTGGACTCATCGACGATCTTGCCGTCGGACTCTGGGTCTGGATCGTGCCGACGGACTTCAACCGCGACGGGAAAATGGACCTGATCCTTTCCTGCGAGGACACGCCGTACAATGGGACGTACCGATTTGAAAATCCGGGTATTCCGGAAGGAAAGACCGGCCTTGGCGTTCGTCCGAAGGAAACCGAACCGATCCCGCACGCTGCGATGCCAGTCTTCAGGCCCGGAGAACGGATCAGCTCGGGAAAAATCAACATTCAAGCCAGTTTCGTCAACGGAGAGACGCGCGTTCTGCGTCAGAATCAGGAATTTCCCGACTTCGCAAACACGGGCCTGCGCACCCCCGAAACGCTCCCGCTCCCGGCCAACGTTCACCATCGCGGACTTCGCGGCAATATGTGGAAGTACGTCGATTTTGACAGTGACGGAGTCCTCGACATCGCCGTCGGTATCGACGACTGGAAAGACTACGGCTGGGACAATGCGTGGGATGAAAACGGAAACTGGAAGAACAAACCAACGCTCGGAGCCGTCTACATTATCCGGAACGGCGGCACGAATGACGTTCCGCAATACGAAAAACCGTACCTTCTCGCCGACACGGCCGGCAACACGGCCCTAACGTACGGCTGGCCGTCGCCATCTTTTGAAGATTTCGATGGAGATGGCGATCTGGACCTTCTGTGCGGTGAATTCCGCGACAAATTCACGTACTTTGAAAACGTCGGTACCCGCACACAGCCTGCGTACGCACCGGGAGTCCGTCCCGTAACGGAAGACGGTTCCCCTGCCGCGATCGATCTCTGCATGGCCACGCCGGTCGTTTTCGACTGGACGCAGGACGGGAAGCCGGACATTCTCTGCGGTGACGAGGACGGACGAGTCGCCCTCTTTGAAAACACCGGCAAATTTCGGACGGAAACGAAAGATGGAAAGACCGTCCGCGTTCCAGTCTTCAAAGCTCCGCTCTATTTCCAGCAGGAAGCCGACGAACTGAAAGCCGGTGCGCTGGTGACTCCGTGCGGAGTGGATCTGAACGGAGATGGCGCAGACGACCTCCTCTGCGGGACTTCGGCCGGGTACATCATGTTCTTCGAGAACTTGAGCGAACCGGGCGAAGAATTCCCCACATGGGCAAAGCCGATCTTCGTGAAAGCCGGAGGGAAGATCGCGCACATCAACGCCAAACCGAACGGTTCCATTCAGGGACCGATCGAGGAAAAATGGGGCTACACGACGCTCACAGCAGCTGATTGGGACGGCGACGGACTCACCGACATCATGTGGAACCACATCTGGGGCAAACCCGCGTGGTTCAGGAATATCGGCACGAAAACAGAACCGAAATTTTCCGATCCGCAGCCCATTGAAGTCGAATGGGACGGACCGCAGCCGGAACTTGCGTGGGGGTGGCTGAAACCGGAGGGAAAAAAGCTCCTGACGCAGTGGCGCACCACGCCCGTCATGTTCGACGTGAACGCTGACGGTCTGATGGACCTCTGCATGCTCGACACAGAAGGTTACTTCGCGTTTTTCGAGCGTTTCCGCGATGCAAACGGCACGCTGAAATTGAGATCCCCCCAACGGATCTTCCACTGGGAAGACGGCTCGCCGATGCGGTTGAATTCCGGTTTTGCGGGAGGAAGCGGACGGCGCAAGATCGCGATCTGCGACTGGGACGGCGACGGGAAATTCGACCTTCTGCTAAACTCGCGAAATGCCGACTTCGTGCGTCAGGTGAAGGCTGAGGACGGGAAATTCTACTTCAAAAATATGGGAACACTGGATCCCCGGAAACTTGCCGGGCATTCTTCCAGTCCAACGACGGCAGATTTCAACGCAGACGGAATTCCGGATCTGGTCGTCGGTGCAGAAGACGGCCGGCTCTACTATCTGCGCAATCCGCGTTCGGACGGGAAATAGGAAGCAGTTCCACTCTCCACGAAACAAAGGGGGAAAATGGGAAAACTCTCACGTCCTGCAACCTTCAGGAATCGGTAAGCAGCAGACAAAAGGACTCCTTTTAAGAAAGCAAAAACAGAAAAATGAAAACAAGATCCAAATTTGATCCATTCCGCCTCGGTCCCTGTTTTTTCTCGGAAACGTTCCGCAGGCCGGCATTATTGGCGTTCGCAGCCGCATTTCTTTTCTTTTCAGCCGCAGCGGCACAGGAAACTGAACCTCAAGCTGAAACGGAGACGAAAGAGTCTTCGTCGCTGGAAGAAGAAGTTCGGCACATTGGATCACAGGCGCTGTTCCTCACCGGCGAAAATGACACCTTTGAGCAGTACCGTATCCTCATCGATCTGATCGACAGTGTATCGCGCAATTACGTGCACACGATTAGCCGCAAAGAGCTGATCGAAGCCGCCATTCAGGGCGTGACGAGCAAACTGGATCCGTACTCCTACTACATTGGAAGCGAGGAAATGAAAAATTTCCGGCAGGAAGTACACTCAAGCTATGGCGGGATCGGCATGGCAATCGATTTTCGCGATGAAAAATTCATCGTCGTCGCACCGCTTGCAGGAATGCCGGCATACATGGCTGGGATCCACGCAGGAGACGAACTTCTGGAAATCGCAGGTGAGGAAGTCCACGGGAAAAAAATGGATGAAGTCCTCCAGCTTTTGACCGGTGAGATCGGAACGACGGTAGACGTAAAAGTACGCAGAACAGGTGAAAAAGAGCCGCGTTCTTTCACTCTCCGCCGCGAGCTGATCCTCATGGAGACCGTTTTGGGATTTGACCGAAATGAAGACGATTCATGGAACTACTGGCTCGATAAAAAAAATGGGATCGCGTACATTCACGTGACCGAATTCCGTGACGGAACGGGAGAGGAACTCCGAAAAGTCCTTGAAATGCTTCAAAAACCGGAAAGTGAAACGGATGACGGCAAAAAAAATGACGGCCCCCAAACCGCTTCAGCCGACTCGGGATCTCCGCTGCGCGGTCTGATCTTAGATCTGCGCTTCAATCCCGGCGGTACGTTCCAAGTCTCCATCGCCATGGCGGATATGTTTTTGAAAGAGGGTACCATCGTTAGCGCAAAAGGAAAAAATACGGTCGAGCAGACATGGCATGCCTCTCCGGAGGTACTCATTCCGGATCCCGTCCCCGTCGTTCTTCTCCTCAACGCCTACAGCGCAAGTGCGAGTGAAGTCTTTTCCGCCAGCCTTCAGGACAATCAGCGCGCGGTCGTAGTGGGTGAACGGTCTTTCGGAAAAGGGGTCATTCAAAGTGTTCTTCCATTTGAAGGGGGAGCGACGAATCTAAAACTCACCACGGCAAGCTACTACAGTCCCAATGGACGAAACATCCATAAAGAGGAGGGAATGGGTGAAAATGACGAGTGGGGAGTGAAACCGGATGATGAATTTCTTGTTCAGACTACCGTTGAGGAAGACCGAATGTTCCTTGACGACCGAAACCGCCGCGGCACACTCAAAACGCACAATGACCTCCCCGTGACCAAAAATCCGGCGGACTATCGAGACATTCAGCTGGAAAAAGCGCTGGAAGTCCTCCTACATGCGCAAAACGTCAAAGAAAATGCCGCACAGATCCTGAAAAAACGTTCGGCTCCCTACCGAAAAGGCGGCGAAAAAACTTCCTCGCGCCGAACCTGGAGACGCTAAGTGCCGTACGATCTGGAAACTTCCAAGGTCAAGTTTCCAACGAAAGTTAAAATTTTAAGGGACATGCAATGAACAGCATCCCCAAATCGCCAGTTTTTCGCCTCGTCTGCCGGATCATCCACTGGATGGGGCACAAAAAATTCTACTCGCAGTCGGGGGAGGAATTCTGGAAAAGTGTACGCACACAGAGATCTTCCCGCGGCTCCGCTCCAAGTTTCTTTCGGCGAGTGTGCATGAAATTGCTGGGAGCGCGATTCGAGTGCAAGATCCTTGGTGGACATCCGGTCTATTTCGTGCGGCCGCGGAAATTTGACGGTTCATGCACGATACTTTACCTTCATGGAGGCGGGTTCGTCAACGAAGCGGTGAGTACGCACTGGAATTTTCTTTCATGGCTTCTTTTCCAGACCCGCGCGCAGCTCGTGGTCCCGCAATATCCGCTCGCTCCGCAGGCAAACGTACTGGATGCGCTCCTTTTCCTTCAAACGGTCTACGAGCACATTCTGGAAAACATTCCTCCGGAAAAAATCATCGTGATGGGCGACTCTGCAGGAGGGAATCTGACGCTGACCTGCGGGATGCTTTTTCGCGAAAAAGATCTTCCTCAGCCTCGGCATCTGGTCATGATCTCCCCGGCACTGGAAATGGCTGCGCCGGATCTGAACTCTGACGCGGAGGCACGTGAAGCAGATGCTCGTGATCCCATGCTGTCCTTCGGAAGTTTCGACACGATCTTCAATGCGTGGCGCGGCACACTGCCGCCCGAAGACTGGCGCGTTCAGCCTCTTTTCGGAGATCCGAAAGGGCTGGCGCCTATGACAGTTTTCGCCGGCACGAACGACATTCTCTGCCGCAGTGCAGAACGTTTCTTTGAAAAAGTTCGCAGCCTCAACGCCGCGCGTGCCTTACCTGATGAAAGAGGATCCGAAACCTCTGCGAGTCCCGAAATTCCACCGATCCGGCTAGATTTCCACAGGTTTCCGGAAATGTTCCACTGCTGGATCCTGATCCCGATGCCGGAATCGCGGAAAGCACGGAAAATGTTAAAAAGAATCGTTCTGGATCGAAATTTTTGAAATTTTTCGATTTATTTTCCAAAGACACTTGACATAAGGAAAACATTCGACTAAAATAGAACGCAGTAGGGTGGAGACGTGGTGTACCATGGGCCATGGACCATGCACGATATTCAGAGAAAAATTTTCGGAGAAAATGATGCGCAAATCTGGATTTACACTGGTGGAACTTTTAGTCGTGATCGCGATCATCGGAATGCTCGTAGGGCTTCTCCTTCCTGCCGTCCAGCAGGCACGTGAGGCCGCACGTCAAATGCAGTGCAGCAACAATCTGAAACAGATCGGATTGGCGTCCCTAAATCACGAATCCTCGAACCGGGCATTTCCTTCCGGAGGCTGGACATGCTACTGGACGGGTGACGCGGACTGCGGTTTCGGCATCACGCAGCCAGGCGGGTGGTCTTACAGTCTGCTGCCGTTTCTTGAACAGCAGGCGCTTTGGTCTCTCGGAACGAACGGCACGCAAACCATCGACAAGACGCAAGAAGATGGTGCGTCCACCCGTGCGCAATCTCCGATCCCCGGATTCATCTGCCCATCCCGACGTACAAGCAAACTCTATCCTTACGGCGGTGTCAAACTGAAAAACATGGCCTCCACTTCCGAGGTCGGCAAGAACGACTACGCAGGTAACGCCGCGGATGGATGTCTCTACCCTGACGGCATGAGCGGCAATGCGCCTGCCTCGGTGGAAGCTGGTCTGAAGATCCAGCCGAAACCCGGAAACACTGGCGTCATCTTCAGCAAAAGCAAAACCACGATGGGTGAGATCCGCGACGGAACGAGCAACACGATCCTCATTGGTGAAAAATTCGTTCAGGCGGATGTCTACGAAACCGGGAAAGGGACGGGAGACGACCTGACTCAGTTCCAGGCTTCCGATGATGATTCGATCCGAGTGACCAACCAGACCCCCATGCAGGACCGAATCGGGCTCCAAAACGGAAACGTTTTTGGAAGTGTACACGCCGGTGCTTTTGGCGTCGTTTTGTGTGATGGATCCGTTCAGCGGCTCTCCTACAGTATCGACTCCGAAACATTCAAATACATCGGCCAAAAAAGCGACGGAAAAGCAGTCACGCTCGAGTAGCCTCAAAATTTCCCCCAAAAAATCTCAACGTCGATCGGTAACGCCGATCGGTATGTTCCTCGCGTTTTGGAGGCTGCGCAGACCGATCAGCGAATGAATGGATACATTCATGTTTGGAATTGAAAATTTCCCCCTTTTTTTATTTTCCTCATTCATTCTCTGTCTTATTCCTGGAGTGGACATGGTCTTCATTCTCGGAAAGACATTCACCTCTTCAACGCGATGGATCCCGATCGCAGCATCTTTCGGGATCTCACTGGGACTGATCGTTCACTCCTGTCTCGTGGCGTTTGGTCTCGGACTTTTTCTCGCTCATTCGCCGTTCGTGTTTGACCTGATCCGGACGGCGGGTGGACTCTACTTGCTTTGGCTCGGCATTGGAGGCTGGAGAGCTGGACATTCGATCGTTGAGATCGATACAGACCACTCACAGTCGCAACCTTCACAACTGGAACCTTCACACTCGAAAATGGTACCTGCGGCGGAACGCACATGGTTTACGAGGAACTTGAAACAGCTTGGACCTCACTTTCTTCAGGGAATCGCCGTCAATCTCCTGAATCCCAAGGTCATTCTGTTTTACCTCGCCTACCTTCCTCAATTCATTCAAAAAGACTACGCGTCTCCTTCAAGTTCCCTCTTGATTTTGGGACTGACCTTCTGCGGGATCGGACTAGCGTGGTGTTTCTGCCTCGTTTTCGCAGGCGGTTTCATTCGAACCCGGTTTCTTCAGAGTGAACGCAGGATTTGGTGGATAAACCGGATCGCAGGAACGATTTTCGTACTTCTGGCTCTCCAGATCTTTTTGGAGACAGCCGGAGTCCTCTAAATGTTCTGCGGCTCCACTGTCTCACCTAAAAAACCATAGACGTAAATAGACGAAACTGTGAGAAAATAGAAACGTTTGGAGTACCGGTTTTGAAGACCGAAATGCTCCGGAAAGGTAAAGGAAGATCCAATGAAAGGCATTCTCTGGGACGGTCGGGCGGTCGAAGTTCACGGAACTGAACTCACGGAGATCCCGCAGGATCCCACACTGCGCAGGATCGCACCGGGACTGGTGGACATCCAGATCAACGGCTTCGGCGGCGTGGATTTCAATGATGCGGAACTCACGTTTTCCGGATACGTCCAAGCACTCCATGCTCTCCGAGAGCACCGGGTCACGTGCGCACTGCCGACACTCATCACGAACGCTCCGGAAGTGCTTCTTGAACAGCTAACCCGCTTGGAAGCCTTCCGCCAAAAAGCAGAAGAGACGCTTGACGCCGACACGCTGGCCCGGGCACCATTCTACCACTTGGAAGGCCCTTTCATTTCTCCGGAGGAGGGATACCGTGGGGCACATCCGCTCATGAACGTCATGGCGACGGACGATCCCAATGCCGAAAAATGGATCTCTCGATGGCAAGAAGCTGCGCACGGCCGGATCCGGATCATGACATTCAGTCCGCACGGTCCCAATGTCGCAAAATTCACCGCAATGCTGAAAACGCACGGAATTTTGCCGGCTCTTGGACACACGCACGCCAATTCCGCACAGCTCCATGAGGCCGTTCAGGCAGGAGCGGTCCTCGCAACGCACTTGGGAAACGCATGCGCACAGTTCCTTCCCCGACACGCCAACCCGATCTGGTCGGCATTGGCAGAGGATGAACTCGCAGTCTCGATGATCCCGGACGGATTTCACCTCCCGCCGGAAATGCTGAAGACCTTCTACCGGGTCAAAGGCCGTGAAAAGACGTTCCTCATCAGTGACGCGACGCAATACGCCGGAAAAAAACCGGGAGCGTACCATACCCACATCGGCGGCGACGTGATCCTGACTCCGGAACGAAAACTCCACATTGCCGGCAGTCCAAATGTTCTGGCCGGAGCCGCAAAATCCGTTTGGGAAGGGTGGAGACACTTGGTCTCACTCGGTTTCGCAACTCCGGAAGAATGCTGGTATGCCGGGAGCGGAGCGCCGCTGAAGTTCCTGATCGGCAGAGAGTTTGATCCGGAACTTACGCCGATGGTCTTCGTCGATCCTGAGGAGCCGTGAATCCGTCGCGATCGATCCCCCACACACCGTATGAACGGGGATACTCCAAGTCCGGAACCAAATACATACAGTCCAGCACCCAATGTGCCGGATCCTTTTCGAAACCAACGGAATGCGAAACGCAACCATTCCGCATTCCGTCAAACGATTTAAGGTTAACGTATCCTGCGTCGGCGCGCAAGAAAAATGCTGCTGGATCCGCCCCAAAGCTCGTCAGGTCGATCGGAGCGGAGCGCGCCGCCCTTTTCCGAATTGAAACCCGTTCCCGTAATGTAGGCGTTATTGCTCCAGAAGGCAGGGCCGCTGTCGCTCGAGTTCCAATAGACCCGCGCGGCATTGGTGTCCGCCTCGATCCGGATGTCGTTTCCGTTCAGGCAGTTCCCGCCGTCCGCATTCGAAGGCCGCTGGCCCGTTCCGAAATAGACGCTCGTCTCACGGACCTCAAGCTGTGTTGGAACGACCGCGCCGACCGCGAGAAGAAAGGAAAGCGCCGCCGCAGCAAGTGTTCATCTCTGCTCTCTGGAAATACGCACCCCAAAACCTCATTGCCACATTAAAGATCCCAACTGGACACGGTCTTCTCGCAGTTTCGCAGGCTCAATACGAGATCTGTACGAAATTTCCATCATACTGTCCGCCGTCCGACTTGTTCGCCATGCAGTAGTGGACTTCAAACTCAATGGAGTAGGAGATCTTGTGAACGCTTGCATCCGCAAACGCGATATTGCACGCACCCGCGTGAGTACTTCCAAACGCAAAGTGTCTCTGAAGCCCCGCGCGGTCCTGATAGACCATAGACTGGTCCTTATAGTTCGGAAACGCACCGCGGCACGTTTCATTCCCATGCCCCGCGTACCCGCTCTCATTGTCCGAGCCGTCCTTGCCGTCCTCGTAACAGCTGGCGTTCATGCACTTTTCGCCGTAGAGATACGTATTCGACATTCCGTCGCGGATCTCGCCGTCCGTCACATTACTGTAACCGTACGTGAGACCCGTGTAGTTCTTCGACGCGTTCGCGTTGTGAGTACGGATGTCCTTATCCGCAATCGTCAGGACCTTCGCCGCGCCCTGCCCGCCGTGGTCATTACTGCTGTTCGAGGTGTAGGTCCCAGAGTTGGCTGCGTAGTCCGTCTTAAGCGATTCAGAGACAGTCACGCTGCTGCCGTCGCGTGTAAAACAGGATTGGGAACTCGTGTACGGATAGAGTTTGCTCGTTCTTCGGGAGGGGCAGTGCGTGAATGTCAACGGCGTGGTAAGACGGGTACGTGTCCCCACCCCCGGATCACTGTCCATCCCCATCTGATGCAGTGCGTTCTGTTCCAAGAACGGCAGAAGACTGTAAATGAAACCGCCAGGCTGCTTCATGCCGAAACCCATCTCCGGCACGCCGGTCCAGCGATAGTGCCAGCCGCCCGATGGAAAACACCGTGCTGTAGAAAGATGATTCTGACCAGCGATCCCCATCTGTTTCAGATTGTTGCTGCACTGCATATTCCGCGCCGCCTCGCGTGCCTGCTGGACTGCCGGAAGCAGAAGCCCCACGAGCATCCCGATGATGGCAATGACGACCAAAAGTTCGACCAGCGTGAATCCGTTCTGACGTTTCATGATTTCCCTCTGTCCGTTAAAATCCCACATAAACCGAATACTATCTATTGTACGCAGACTCGTGCAAATTTCAAGGGAATTTTTCAAAAATTTTCCAAAAAAGTCAAAAAACAGAAGAAAATCAAGAAATTTTTAGAGTGAGGCAATACAGCGCACTTGCGCACGTTCGCCGTACTTCCAAAGGGGAAGGCCGATCGTCGGACGCGCACAAGAATTCCCCTCCTCTGGAGGGGCGGCTTTGGGAGGCGGCGCGTCTCGCGTCGCTTCTCAAGAAATTCCCTTCCTCTGGAGGGGCGGCTCTGGGAGGCGGCGCGTCTCGCGTCGCTTCTCAAGAAATTCCTCTCCCTCGGAGGGGCGGCGAGCGAAGCGAGACGGAGTGGTTGGGGATACTCGGCGTTTC
>JAFQOH010000115.1:0-12493 GCA_017403345.1 Thermoguttaceae bacterium | reverse complement strand
TCCATCTTCACCGTCGAATCCATCTTCACCGTCGAATCCATCTTCACCGTCGAATCCATCTTCACCGTCGAATCCATCTTCACCGTCGAATCCAGCCTCCGCGATGGCCTGCTGGATCTTGGGATCCTGCTTCTGATCCCATTCTTTGACCATGGCCTCCCAGACTTCGCGCTTGAGGAGCACTTCGCGCGGTTTATTGTAGCCGCGGAATTCCCCAACGATCCCGTCTTCCTGCATGAAATCGATGAGCCGCGCCGCTCGACCGTATCCGATGCCGAGCATTCGCTGAAGGAGCGTGATGGAGCCTCGCTGCTCGTTCACGATGATTTCGATCGCGTTCGTGTAGAGTTCGTCTCGGGCCGCCCATTCTTCCAATTTTCCGCTTCCGCCGCCAGAAAGCCGTTTTTCCAGTTCTCCTTCAAACTGCGGATCTTCCACGGCAATGCTTTCCACGACGCGGTTGATCTCATCGTCGCTCAGGTAGGTCCCCTGCGCACGGATCAGCACGCTGGTCCCCGGGAGCAGGAAGAGCATGTCGCCCATTCCGAGAAGCCGGTCTGCGCCATTTTCGTCCAAAACGACCCGCGAGTCCGTTTTGCTCGAGACCTGAAACGCGATCCGAGCCGGAAGGTTGGATTTGATCAAACTCGTGATGACCGACACGATCGGCTTCTGCGTCGCCAGGATGAGGTGGATCCCCACCGCACGGCTTTTCTGAGCCAGACGGATGATGTGCGATTCCACTTCCCGCGGCGCCGTCATCATCAGGTCCGCCATTTCGTCCACAACGATGACGATGAACGGCATCGTTTCCGGCATCGTTTCCCCGGACTTCGGCTTGACACGCTTCCGTTTAAGTTCGTGAGACATTTTGTTGAAGTCTTTGATGTGTCTCACCCCCGCCCGCGCAAGCCATCGGTAGCGCTCTTCCATTTTGTCGACCGCCCATGCCAGGATCGCTTCCGCTTTTTTCATGTCTGTGACTACGGGGTGCATCAGATGCGGAATGGTGCCGTACTGGCTCATTTCGACCATTTTCGGGTCGATCATGAGCATTCGAACGTCTTTCGGCGCGCGCGTCATGATGATGGACGTAATGATCGAGTTCAGGCAGACACTTTTTCCCGTACCGGTCCGACCGGCGATGAGAAGATGCGGCAGCGTCGCAAGATCCGCCATCAGCGGCTTTCCGGCCACGTCTTTTCCAAGGAAGATCGGAATGCTCATTTTGTCGTATGTACCGTCCAGCTGCTCCATGACCTCGCGGAGACGCACGACCTGTTTTTTCACATTCGGGATCTCGATGCCGATGAGATTCTGCTTACCGAGGAGCGGAAAAACGATGCGCACGTTCGCGACTCCCAGTTTCACGGCAAGATCGTCCGCAAGATTGGCGATCTTGCTCACTCGCAGTCCCTGCTCCGGTTCCACTTGGTACTGCGTGAGCGTCGGGCCAAGCTGGATCTCGCGTACACGCACACTGAAACCGTACTCGCGAATGATCTCTTCCAAATACTGCGCTCTGCTTTTCGCTTCCTGCTCGAACTCGGAATAGTCAACCGTTTCGGCAGGATCCAGCAGATCGATCTCTGGGAAAAAGTACTCCGGCTCATCCGGCTGTGTGTGCTCGCTGAGGTGGAACCCCTCGGCATTCTCCCCATTTGCATTTCCGCGGGAATTCCCCGAAAGCTTTCCGTTTGTCCCCGAAACCAAACCGGCATTTGCCATTGGATCTGCCGTGAGATCCACCGGCGCGGTATCCGGATGATGCACAGAGATCGTGAACGCCTCCTCCTGCTGTGCCGGATCGGAACCATTCTGTCCGCGTATCTTGCGCGGTGCGTGAAGTTCGTCGCCGATCTCGTAGCCGTCTACCTCTTCTTCGGAATTTCGCGAACGGTTTCGGATCCGATTGCCGTACGTAGATTCCGGCGGCGCCGTCGTATCCGGATCTGCGATCCCAAAGATCTCACCGAAAGGATCCTGCTGTTCCTGCGTCTCGCCGTTTGCCGAATTGCCACCGGTCACACCACCGGTCACACCACCGGTCACACCACCGGTCACACCACCGGTCACACCACCAGTCACACCACCAGTCACACCATCTGCGGCACTCCCAGCTTGGGAAGTGAGCTGCACGCCAGTCTCCAGATCCGTCAGCAAAACAATGTCAGAGTCCTCATTCGGCACCGCAGTCCCCTGCTCCGAGCGCTTACCCGTCACGAACGCCTTCACGCGCGAGCACAACTCCATGAAACGCTGGAAAAGGAGTGGTTCTCCGTCTCGGCAGGTCGAAGCAAAAGAAGTTCGAAACTGCTCTGCAAGACACGGGACGATGAGATCCGAGTACATACAAAATCCCACAGATCCGACAGTCAGAATGAGAAGATACGCGGGAAAAATTCCTAGCTGGATGAGAAGCCCGGTACATGCCGCTCCTACATATCCGCCGTAGCCGCCCAAAAGGTGCGTGGACCAAGTCGAAGTGTAGTTCTGTGCACGGAACGCAGGGTCTGCTGAGGGGGGATCGAAAAAAAAGAGGGTCAGAAATGCACAGACCGCTAGCTGGAGCATACAGAAACCGAGAAATCGGAAAAGGTAGGCACGCACATGCCAGGAAAACAGGATCCGGATCAGCTGAACGGCTCCGGCGAAGACCATGAAGAAAACGCCGTAACCGAAAAGGGAGTAAAAGACGCTGGAGAAAAAGGCTCCGAGACCATCGCGCCAATTCTCCGGCTGTTCGACCGGAAACACGCTGTACTGCTGAAAGATCTGTTTGTCGAAATGGTTTTTCACCGGGTCTGACGGGTCAAAACACCAAATACTCATGGAGAAAAAAACAAAAAAAAGGATCCAGAAGCTCTTAATGCTCCAAATCAAACATGAATCATACGTTTTGTTCTTCATGAGAAGATCCCTTTCTGCGATGCCGTACTTTCCTGTATTTTCCTGTATTTTACCGGCGTTCATCCGGGCTCAGGCGGAGCTGAAACTGCACAGACTCCGCCATTTTCCGAAACTCACGCTCAATACCACGTCGATTCCATGATCAGATGGAAGACGTCCACGTCCCGGACTTCTTTCAGCGGAAGACGTGCCGCATCCGAGCAGAGAAGAACCGTTTTCTGTGACTGGTCACGCGCTGCCGCACCGTGGGAAGCCTTCACGCGCGTAACGTCCAGCGGAATGGAGCGCGTCGCAAAATCGATGAACTGCTCGCACGGATCGTAGCCCGGTTTCTGGTGAATGTCCACACGGCGTGCGAAATCCGGAGCGTCCGTATCATCCAGCCACCAAAAGTACGCCATCCAGCTGTTCGGCGTCGACATTAAAATCACGTCGCCCGAGCGTTCATGATTCAGACCGTACTTCTCGATATCCGCGCCGACGAGCACTTCCGCGACACCCTCTTTTCCCTCGAAAAGCTGCGCGACTTTCCGGATCGTGTCGGAGTCGTGGTCCGGAATGTAAATGTGCGCAAACTGATGATCGCAGTACGCAAACGCCTTGCTCTCCGCCATATCCGGCAGCTCGCCGACGAATTTCTCGTAATCCCGCGTCACCGAACGGATCGGGCTGGGCGTCACGCCGTCCCCTTTCTTCACCTTGAGGAGTCCCGCCTCGCGCAGTATCCGGTTCGGGAAGAGCGTGTGATCCACGTCCGTCATGGCGTACTCACCCGCGATGAACCACGTGATCGGCGCGTCGTATGCCGCCTCGAATTTTGTGATGAGCGTATCGAGCAGTGTATTCAGCTCACCGAGCATTCGGTCCACCTCCGGAGAATCGACTCCGAAACGCTGCGGCGCGTAGTCCGGATACGCCAGATAAATGTAGAAAAACTCCGGAGATTCCTGCCCCGCGAACCACGAGGCGGTGTTCACGATCCAGTTCGCAGACGTCACGTTCGCCATCGGTCCCCAGTAATTCTGGAGCGGAAAGTGCCCGAACTCTTTCATCAGGTCTCGGTAAAGATCCGGCCACCGCGTGTAGCACCAAAGTTCTTCCGTGCCGTCCGGATGATGGATCGGTTTGTGCGTGCAGACGAACTCCGCCTCGCACTCCACTGCCTGGAGCGGAAACCAGACCGCAGAACGCGGCGAATCGGGATGATGGTAGATCAGGTCCCAAAGCTGCGACTGCTGGACCGCCTCGTTCGTGAAGGTCCACATCGTGAGCTTCTGCGTCTCCGGCGTCCAGATCCCGTTGCCGATGATGCCGTGCTTTTCCGGCAAAAGTCCCGTCGTCATGTTCGCCTGCACCGGACACGTGACGCACGGAAAACTCGGCGTCAGCTGCGCCTGTGCGCCTTTCGCCATGATCCGGTCCAAGGCCGGAAGTTTCGCCAAGTCTTTCTCGCGAAGTGCCGGGATCGACAGAAAAACGATATTTCGCATCATTTCAGATCACCTTTTCCTCTTTTTCTTCATTTTGTCAGGATGCCCGTCTCCCTGCATCCTTCTGTTTCCAAACGAAAGAAGGCTGTGCCTCGGGGAAACAGTCGCTTCTACTATTTTAGCACACCAATTCCGTGCCGTCAAGTGTGCGCTTTTCCAATATTCCGAAAAAAAAACGATTCTGCCAGTCTTTTACGCCGACAGAATCGCTAAAAACGTTCCAAACAGAACCTCAATCGATCCCCGTGATCTCCTTCAGCGTCGCCAAGATCGATTCCGACGCTCCAAGCTCACCCCAGCGACGAACGTTTCCAAGCAGAAGCGTTGCACGGTCTTCCGATTTGAGAGTATTCAAAAATCTATTGACCTTCTCCGGCTCCAGAAGCTCCGCAGCATTCGGCAGGTAGATCCCCTCTCGGATCGCATGGTGCACGAACCACCGCTGTGTATCGTCTGACGGCAAAGAGACAGTCATGGAGACGTACTCGTGCCACGGACGGAGCTGATCCATTTTCAAATCGCGGAACACGCAGAAAACGGCCGCATCTTCCGGCGAAATGCTCCCAAATGCAAGCGCACGGCACACTTCCGGCGTCAGGATACCGGCCTGCTCCGCAAGATCCAGCGAACGGGCAAGGCTCGTCCACGCTCGCGGCGTCGAGAACGGAGTCGGCGTCGCCGGCACTCCGCGCATCAAAGCATCATTCCGGAACGCAATGTAGGCCATGATGTCCTGACGCACTCCGCTGCGATCGGCCCACTGGAGCCATTCCTTCACATCCACGCGCACATTCAGAATGATCACACGGTTCACCAGCGCCGCGGAGAGCGAACGCACGAGCGAACGGTCCTCCGCTCGGTTGCCTGCCGCAACGACCCACGTTCCCTCCGGAAGCGGATGCTCGCCGAGACGCCGTTCAAGAAGCAGCGAATAGAACGCCTTCTGAATATCCGGCGTACACGCAGGAAGTTCATCCAAAAACAGACAGAACGGCTGCGGATCTTCCGGAAGCAAAACTCGCGGTGGGCAGAAAACGCTCCGTTCCCCCACGATACGCGGGATGCCGCTCACATCTTCCGGCGCGATCTGCGTACCCAGCAGAGAACGGCACGGAAGCCCCGCTTCCATCGCAGCCTGATTGATCACGTCCGATTTACCTACACCCGGAGGTGAAAGCAGCAGTACGCTCTGACGCTGCGCAAGCGCCTTGATGATCCCCTTCGCCTCGGAAAGCGTCACGGTCGGCATGTTTTCATTCATTTTCTTTTCCTTTCCTCAAAAACGGTTTAACTCTGTGCTTCTTCCAAACTCGGCGGAACTGCTTTGGAACCATACACCTTCCGAAACAATGCCGGATCCAGCTGTACGAGAATAAATTGAACTCTTGCGCTGTCGAGCTGCTCAAACCATGCCCATTCCTCCATGTCGGCTTTTTCCAATGCCTCATTCACATGTGCAGAGAACACTTTCGGATCGTTCAGTCTCTCTTGCCAGCCATGGAAAAGCAGACGTCCTGCATCGGTGGACCATTTTTTAAACAATTCCCGATCCATACGGCAAACACTTTTCAACGCGGTCAGGAAACGGCGCTGGAGGGCAAGGAGCTGGAAATAGAGGTCGATACTTTTCTCTTTCAGGATCCACAAGTGCTTATTCGGCGTGCCGAAAGCGTCGTCCATCTTCCGAAGCTGCCGAAACGCGCTCACAGCCTCCCCTTCCGTTCCTGCGAGGAACGAGAGGTCCGTTTTCAGGAAGATCATCTCGTAAATCTCGCCTAAATGCACTCGGGTCGGCAGGGAGGTATCGAGACTCATGCACAGAACGTCCATAAATTCCCGTTCTGTCATCCGGTTCAAATGCTGAACTTTACCGCGCAGCGATTCAAGTGTCTTGCCATCCCACCTAGCGATCCCCTTCATGACCGTTCGGACCGAGTCGTGGCTCACGAGCTCATCAAGAGACACTTTCAGCTTCGCGTCAAGCTCCTTGACACTCATTTTCACTTTCCGTTCCGGACGCGGTTTATTCCCGCCGCTCCCTTTTTTATGCGCACGCGCTTCCGAACTGCGAACGGCAGCTTCCTCCAGTGCATCAAAGAACACCCTGTAGTATTCCTCATTCAACTCCCTGTAGTATTCCTCCTCCCTGTAGTATTCCTCCTCCCAATCTACATAGCGTTTTATAAACCCCAGATCCTCTAATTGATCTATTTGGGATTGCGTCAAAAGATGGTAACAGTAATCGATCAATTCATCTGTCAGTTTCATTTTTCTACCTGTTTCTTTACCTGCCTCAGCGCATCATGTTTCGATTTCGTATTCTTAAGTTAGCGGTTCTGTGAAATAAATACGACTGTCCCATAAGCGGGATTAAAACTGCGGGAATTCCATCCGTCTTCCAAAATTGCCCAAAGGACCTCAAACGGCGGTTCCGGCGGGACGTTAAAACCACCGTCAGAAACAACAACGACCGCCTCGATCTCCGGATCTTCCATAAGCCGATCCCACGCAGGCTGCATATCGTTTCCGCCCAAGCCAAGGATCTTATACCCTTCCAGCTTTTCGACCGGCACGAACTCATCCGCGTGAATGACGGTATCGATCTGAATGATGCGGACCTCCGACACATTGTTTGCCTCGCAGAAATGCGCGATCGCCCCCAACGCCGTCGGCAAAATGTTCCCCATGGAGCCGCTCGTATCCAGCACGATGTGGAGCGTCCACCCTTCACGCGTCCGTCCCGGCAGCACGACGTCCGTCCGAAACGCACCGCGCCGTGACGGTCTCGCCCACGAACGCTGACCCGGAGCCGTCGCGTCAAACCAATGCTGAAGCGCCGTCTCCCACGGGACCTCATACGCGCTGCGAAGCAAAGAGTATTCCCGACTGTAATTTCCCGCACCTCCGCCTATCGAGTACTGCTCGGCCATCTTTTTGAAAGCGTCGTGAGCCTCCAGCTCCGCGTAGGCACGCACGATCGTTTCCTTGACCTCCTTCTGCGCCTCTCGAATTTCCGTCAGGGAAACGTTCGGGAAACACTGCTGCTCCATTTCTTCCGAAAAAACGTCCCGAAGTCCGGGCAGGATCCTTTTATCCAGCTTTCCAGACGGACTCTTTTCATCCTGCGGTCCTGTACTCTCCTCCGATTCCGGAAGCGTGATCCCCGCAGCGGCAAGCAGATCGCCAAAAGTCGAAGAAGACGGCGTTTTCGGCAGCGGCTTTGATTGCGTTTTGGACCTTGGTACTTGCAATGGCGTCAGCGGCGGATCCCAGGATGACCCCGTTTTCTGTGTCGCTTTCCAATGCGGCGTATTCTCAAAATTCGCCTTCCTGTCCTGCCGTAATTTTCTCAAGACCGATACGAGTTCCTCGAGAGAATACTCCGACGCGGGCTTCCAGCCAGATACTTTATCTCGATAGTCATTCCAGTCCAAACCATTCGCCGGAACTCCTTTCGTGCTCACACCATAATCCGACCAATGGCTGCTTTTACGCAAACAGATCAATTTATCATTAATAATAAAATCGTGCGCGATATTGACCAGTTCTTGCGAGGAGTTTCCCATACGTTCATGCGTACGAAGGAAAAGGTGCATCAGCTCATGCGCGACGACGAACCCCAGCTCAGCAGGATTCAGCGTCTCCATAAATTTCGGCGAGATCAGCATTTTGCCCGACGCAAAGACCCCCGCAGTCGACACACGCTCATCAAAATGCACATCCGCGATCGCCGCGAGCCCCGCAAGATACGGCAGCTCCGCCGAGACCAGATTTAACGCCGTCCGGATCCTCTTCTTTTCACTTTCCCATGCCATATTCCCACCTGCCTATTCAATCCAGAAGAAACGCGATCTTTTGTTTGTTTTTCAAAAATAAAATGGTGCATAAAAAAACTCATGAGAAACACATGAGCTTTAAATCGGGGCAACAGGACTTGAACCTGCGACCTTTTGACCCCCAGTCAAACGCGCTAGCCAGACTGCGCCATGCCCCGCCGATGGAACGAAAAAATCCGCTCATCAATTAAGATACATTATGCCACAAATCCAGAAATTTTCAAGGCCCACCCCGGTCTATTTTCCGTTTTTTTCTCGAAAAAATCAGAATTTTTGCATAAAAAAAGCAGGAGATCCGAAAATTTCCTGCTTTCGAGAGTCGATCAACTCTTTCTTATTTCGTGACGTCGATAGCGACCACTTTCACCGTGACGTACTTCTGACGGTGACCGGTGCGCTTGCGGAACGTGGAGCGACGGGTGAATTTCTGGATGACCAGTTTCGGCCCCTTCGTCAGTTCTTCATAAACCACAGCTTTGACTTTCACGTTGACCGTGGGCTGTCCAATAAGCAGTTCGTCATCCGTGCGGCAGGCCAACACGTCGTCGAAAACGATTTCGTCATCTTTTTTCAGGCCTTCACGATAGTCGATCTGGATTTCTGTTCCCACTTCGACTTTGAACTGACGACCACCATCTCGAATAATCGCGTACATTGTTTTCCTCAGCTTAATTTGGTTATGGTAAATGTAAATTTTAAACCCAATAATAAATGAATTCGTATTATAGCCAAAATCCATCTTTCTGCAAGGGGGGGCGACCCGTGAAATGGAAAATTGGGTAAAAAAAGGCTGATTTTCTCCCTATTTTCTTTCAAAGCGTCCCTTTTAGATGGATAAGATCGATCTCAAACCCACTTTGACATTTTATTTTGCCTTCCCCGCCTCCCCCTCCCGTCCGCCGTCAAACATTCCCCGCCAAAACCAAATAGGAAAAATAGGCAATCTATTCTGCTTGTATCGATTATTCCAGCAACAGAGACAAAATATCCACTAAAAAACCACAAAACCGACACGATCGAACTAACCATAATTTCACACATAGACGAAATAACAGTCTGGAGAGAGAGTGTGGATACATTCGTTCCGATACGAGCGTATCTGTAAATATTGTCTTTAATTCAAGGAAGAGAAACATGAAGAAGGAATTTTTAGGTGTTTCCGGATTCCTTGCTGCGCTGCTTATGTCGTGCACGATGAGCAGTGCAGCAGAATCGATCCTGCTTGCAGACGCTGCGGCAGAGTCGAAAGCAGCCCAGACGGAAACCGCTGAAACGACAAAAGCAGCAGAAGCCGCTCCGGCAGAAGCTGTTCCGCAGATCCAATACGTGGAGTATGAATCACGTCTTGACCTTCGCGGACACATCTGGGGATCTTGGTGGGATGGTTTCACCCGTGAAGGCAACGCCGGCAACATCACACAGGCGTGGTTCACGGCAGAACGTGCGATCGATACGGATAAGTACGGCACAGACTGGGGTTTCCGTGTCGATACGATCTACGGTACAGACGGTGCCGATGCGCAGTCCTACGGCGATGGCGGTTTTGACGGCAAATGGGGCGTGAGCGGAGACGGGTACGCCGCCGCGATCTTCCAGGCCTATGCCGAGTTCGGAGTCAACAATTTCTCGATGATCGTCGGTAAATTCGAAACCACCATCGGCTACGAATGCCTCGATGAGACCGAGGAACTCTTCAACTCCCACACCTACATGTACGATCACGAACCGATGACCCATACGGGTATTCTCGGCACGTACGACATGACGGAAAAATTCTCTGTCAATTTCGGTGTCACGACCGGAAACGACAACAGTTTCGAAGGCCGAAGCGACGACTACGGTTTCCTTTTCGGCGCGACCTATCAGTTCACCGACCGATTCAGCGTCTCGTATGCTGGAATGTGGAACCGCGTGACAGAAGGCTCGACGATGGGATTCGACTATTTTGACGTCTTCGAAGGCGAAGATGTCGAAACCATGAACGAATACATGCACACCATTGCCGTCAGCTGGGACATCACCGACCGACTCAACTACACCTTCGTGACGAACTACGGAAGCATGAGCGACAAGTCGACCGACACGATGCTCTACGGTCAGTTCGGGATCGCGAACTACTTGGCGTACACCCTGACTGACAAGATCACCATCGGAACTCGTTTCGAATGGTTCCGCCAGTGGGCTGAAGAAGACTCGCTCTACGGTTCAGACTTCGACGAAGCGGAATACTACGCTCTGAGCGCCGCGATGACCTACCGTCCGACCGAACACATCATGGTCCGTCCGGAAGTCCGTTACGACTGGGTCGAAGAAGGGGACGATGACGAAGGTTTCTCCGGCGGCGTCGGATTCGGTTTCATCTTCTAAAACAATACGGGACCTCAAGTTCCTCAAAACGTCCTTTTCTCCTGAAGAAAGGGACGTTTTTTTTCGGCTCTTCCGTGGTAAAATTCAATGGTGAAACGGGTACGCAGTTCTCGGATGGCTCTTTCTTTTTGTACATTTTACTATTCCATTTCAAACCTCAAAATCAGCAATTTCTTTGGAAAAAACCCAAGAAATTACCCCACCCCCCGCATTTTCACTTGACAATACATTTTCTCTATATTACAATACAGTCTTACGTATGGCAACTTTGTTAGAAAATGAGATTTTTAGAAGTTGCTAATAAAACCCCAATTTTAGAGGAGACGGCTTTATGTCAGACATTCCAAACCTTATGCCAAACATTCCCAAACAGTGTATTTTTTGCGGTCAAAAGATCCAGGAAAACGACAAATGTCCCAACTGCAGATCTGCGGAGGCACAGAGATTCTGTACTTCCAATGCACGCAAGCCCCCGCATCCATGGCAGCTTACCTCCCCAAAACCCATGCTTTCCAAAGGAGCTTACAGTTCCTGCGTAAGGAACATCCTGGAAGCGTGGCTCTGGTGCTGGGTGATCGCATTGATCTGTCCTCAGGCACTGGCTCAGAGGAGGCTGGATCCGGAGACAGTGCTGTGCCTCACACTGTTCTTCTCCTCTAGTCTATTCCTTTCTATCATCATCCTCATAATTTCCATCTATAAATTGATTTACCGTTCCTGGCGCCTGATCCAGAACGGATACGCACGCACGACACCGAAGGCGGCGGTCGGTCTTTCATTGATCCCGCTGTTCAATATTTACTGGATATTCGTCGCGATACATGGTCTTGCCAAAGATATGAATGCTTACGCCAAACGCTACAAACTCAACGTGCCGCGCATTCCAGCAGAACTCGTTTTTAGAATAATGTTCTTTCTTCTCTCAGGCGGAGCCGTCCTTGGTATTGTTTCGATAATGGGCAAATTTTCGACAGATACGTTGCTGCTCTGTATGGTGATCGCATTGCATGTAGGAGTTCTCCTCATGCTGTTTGTATTTTACAAGATAGGGAGAACAGCAGAAGCGATCCAAAAAGAACTGCTGCGCTTGACCGGTCAGCCTGTACATACCGCTGGAAAACGTGAAAAATGGGTCATCCGCTCCGTCGGGATCATTACCATACTTCTTATATGGGCATATATGCTGTTTGGACTCTACTGGGCTCCTTTTGAAAGAGAGTTGGAAGAACAGGGGTTCAAGTTTACACGCGCCATCATCTCCGTCACCATTACGGACTACATCGGGAGCGACACCAACGTCACCATCCCCGACGGTGTGACGAGCATTGGAAATTACGCGTTCAGCTACTGCAAGAGCCTCACGTCGGTGACGATCCCAGAAAGCGTGAAGAGCATTGGAAAGAGCGCGTTCCGCAACTGCGACAACCTCACGGCGGTGACGATCCCAGAAAGTGTGAAGAGCATTGGGGATAGCGCGTTCTACTACTGCGACAGCCTCACGTCGGTGACGATCCCCAACAGCGTGACGAGCATTGGAGAGGAAGCGTTCAGCCACTGCGACAGCCTCACGTCGGTGACGATCCCCGACAGCGTGACGAGCATTGGAGAGAACGCGTTCATCGACTACCCCAAGCTCACTATTTACGGTACAGAAGGTTCCGCAGCCCAAACGTATGCGGAAGGTCACAACATTCCATTTTCCACGGGTCCGTTACCGTATTGCGACGCGGCAGGTTTCTATTATTCCCACGACGGCAAAACGCTCCTCGGCGCTCCGCGATCGCTTTCTGGCGAGTATACGATCCCCAACAGCGTGACGAGCATTGGAAATGGAGCGTTCTACGAGTGCAAGAGCCTCACGTCGGTGACGATCCCCAACAGCGTGACGAG
>JAFQOH010000114.1:0-2333 GCA_017403345.1 Thermoguttaceae bacterium | reverse complement strand
TCGGTGACGATCCCCAACAGCGTGACGAGCATTGGACATTCCGCGTTCTACTGGTGCAAGAGCCTCACGTCGGTGACGATCCCCGACAGCGTGACGAGCATTGGAGATCACGCGTTCTACGGCTGCCGCAGCCTCACGTCGGTGACGATCCTCAACAGCGTGACGAGCATTGGAGATGGCGCGTTCAGCGATTCGATCTTCGTCGGCTGGAGGGAGGGCGGAAATGGCGATGTCCAGCCCGATATCCGCCGTATAGGCCTAGTCATCTACGGTGAAGTCGGGTCGGAGGCAGAGAGGTATGCGAAGAAGGAGGGGATCAAGTTTCAGGCATAGTAGCGGTTTGACATTTTGTTTTTTCGCGCAGAGGACGCAGGGAAAGAAGACTGGTGACGGTCCTTTCTCTGCGTTTTTTGCGTTTTTTTGTGTTTTGCAATGGAAAGATCGGCGGAAAGTCGAAAAAAACGGGAAATTTCTCTTGACAAAAAAACGGGAAACGTCTATTCTGTCGGATATTGCAGTAAATTCACGATGTAGTGCAGGTCAATGATGAAACGGAATTCAATTTCATTCAAAACACAGATCCTCGGTGCTTTCGCGGCCGTCTGTGTCCTTTTTTTTCGCCGGATGCGATTCGATCGGCGGGAAAAAAGATGTGGAGCGCGGACAGCTGGATCAGAAAAAAGAGTACTCCCAGCCGAAATTTGTGGGCGACATCACGATGGCGTATGGTGCGGAACCCATTGAAGTTTCTGCCGTGAGTCTTGCCGCAAATCTGGCCGGTACGGGGAGCGATCCGCCGGAGTCTGTGCAGAGAACGAAACTTCTGCGTGAAGAGGGCGTCATCGCACCGAGCGACCGCGTCGTCTGCATCCTGACGGGCCATCAGCTCAAGGATCCGATGCGCGGCGAAGAAACGGCCGAGGCGTGCGGTGCGCAGTTTTTTGAGGTGGACGTGACCGACAAAACGGCTCTGGAAACGTGTGTGCAGGGACTTCTGGACAAGTGGGGGGATCTGGATGTGCTCGTGAATAACGTGGGCATCAGCGATTTTCAGCCGCTCACGGAAACCTCGGTCGAGCATTTCGAGAGGGTCCTGAACACGAATCTCCGCAGCACGTTCCTGACTTCCCGTCTTCTGGCGGTCCACAGAGCAAAAAATGGGGCGGAGAATCCCTACGGACGCATCGTGAATCTCTGCTCGACGCGCTATCTTCAGAGTGAGCCGGGAACGGAAGCGTACGCGGCTTCCAAAGGCGGGATCTGGTCCATGACGCACGCGCTCGCGGTCTCGCTAGCTCCGTACCGGGTCACGGTCAACTGCATCGCGCCGGGGTGGATCAGCGTGAACGAGGGAGAGGTCCTGCGTCCGGAAGACCATGAATTCCATCTTTCCCGACGCGTCGGCAGGGCGGACGACATTGCTAGGGCGTGTCTTTTCCTGTGCGATGAACGAAACGATTTCATCAACGGGCAGTGCCTTACCGTGGACGGTGGCGTGACGAAAAAGATGATCTATCCGGAGGAATGATATTGCACATGAATCAGGTCGCCAAAATTCAAACATTTTTTGCCTTCCCTCTTGATTTTTTTGCAAATTTTTGTAAAATATAAAGAAAATTTTGTATAATTTTTTATTTGGAGGCTCTTAATTTTATCAAAGTGTTAAAAAAACTCCATTTTATGAAAGGAACAGATCATGACCGATTTTAAATACACCGAATACGAAGACCACATTAGGATCAGGAAATACACCGGTTCCGCCTCCGACGTCACCATCCCCTCGACCATCAATGGCCTCCCCGTCACGAGCATTAGCAATGGAGCATTCCGCGACTGTACTTGCCTCAAGTCAGTAACGATTCCCGACAGCGTGCGATACATTGGTGATTGTGCGTTCTATGGCTGTCACAGCCTCACATCGGTGATGATTCCCACAAACGTAACAAAAATTAAGAATTCCGCGTTCCGCGAATGCTGGAACCTCACATCGGTGACGATCCCCGATAAAGTAAGGAAGATTGAATCTTACGCGTTCGGCGGCTGCTCCAGCCTCACGTCGGTGACGATCCCCGACAGCGTGACGAGCATTGGATATGAAGCGTTCCGCGGCTGCTCCCGCCTCACGTTGGTGACGATCCCCAAAAGCGTGACGAGCATTGGAAATGAAGCGTTCAAAGGCTGCTCTAGGCTCACTATTTACGGTACAGAAGGTTCCGCAGCTCAAACGTATGCGAAACGCAACAAAATTTCATTTTCCACGGATCCGTCACCGTATTGCGACGCGGCAGGTGTCAATTATTCCCACGACGGCAAAACGCTCCTTGGCGCTCCCC
>JAFQOH010000113.1:0-5950 GCA_017403345.1 Thermoguttaceae bacterium | reverse complement strand
AGGTATTCGACGATGTTGTTTGTTGAGTCATATGTGTAGGAGTGTTTGACGATTTGTGAACCATTCGAATCGTTGTGTGTAATGGAGGTGACGGCGTTGTTCGCGTTGTATGTGTACAGCGATTCAGCGATTTCATTAAGTGTATTGTCGTCGTCTTTTTCAAAACGACGGACGGAAGTGAGGAGACTGTTGGCGTTGTAGTCGAACTCGGCGAATATTTCGTCTACAGCGTTTCCGTGCTGGCGGACGGAGGTCGCGTTGCCGAGGTGGTCGTAAGTCGTGGTGTTGACACGGCTTGCGTGACCATTCAATGTGAGTGGAGACGACGTCTGGCGACCCAAACATCCCCACACCGCCCCAACAGGCCAAACGCTCCGCATGTTCCTTCGTTCGTGCGGGCACGAGCGGGAAAATAATGGGTGCGAGATGGGGTGATGTGCGAGGGAACACGGCATGGGAATGGGGTGCTTTTTAGGGTGAGGTCTGATTATTTTTATTTTATCAAGTTCGGGATCGTTTGTCAATATGTTGAGAAAATTCTCAAATTAAAATCGCTTTTTCTATTTCTTTGGTCCCCAAGAAGGTTTCCAGACGAATTCGCCGGCCTTGTTGATATAGCCGAATTTCCCCATTAAAGGGAATCCGGCCGAGTCGGTCATCATTACCAGCCCTTCACCTTCCATGCCAACAAGAGCCAATCCATTGCGGAAATTGTACGCGATGCAGAATCGTGGCGGAATAACTACGTTTTCATTTTCGTCCATATATCCGTATTTCCCGGTTTTGGGGTCTTGAAAATAAAACAGACCTTCCGAGAGCATTCCAACATCTTTGTACTCCTGGCTGGTAGTCCATCCTTTTTTCTCATTAAAAATTCTGCAGCCGCCCGTCTGACGGTTCCGAAGCAGGAAATTTTCTCCATCTAACCCATATTCAAAAGTGCAATCGTAAATATTCCCGTTGCGATCCGCGACCCGTTGCACCAGAAGACTTTGACCGGCTTCTTTCGTGTAAACGGTCACCAAGGAGGAGTCGCCAATCGGAGAAATCTCATCGAACCGACAGGGGATAACGAGTTTTCCGGACCAATCCATGCACCCCCACTTTCCGTCCTTTTTTATGGGACAAAGGCGTGTTGTCGGTCCCCAGCAGATTTCGTGTTTGCCATGGATCCCGCCATGAAATCCGGCATCTTCGATTTCGTCCATCAGGATCTTGCCGGTTTTGTCGAGGAAAAGATATTTCCCGTTTTCGTCGCTGACCCACGCTCTTCCACAATTAAAAAACGAGGCACCGGTGTATCGCGGTTCCACAAGGACGGTCCAGCTTTCGTGCAAAAATCCAACTTTTCCGTTTTTTACGATCGGAATGATTCTGTCGTGATTTGTACAAAATTGTGGAAGGTAGCAAAAATAGCCGTGAGTATTTCTCTCGTCCATGTCTTCGAGGGATAAATCGTTCGCAATCATTTGCGCCTGACGGAACCGGAATTCCCTGGCAGAGTCTCTCATTTCCGGCTGCGTATGCATGGAGTACTCACAGGGTAACAGCAGGTTTCCGTTCTGGTCGATGAACCCGATCTTTCCGTCCCGCGCAACGGGGAACACATGGCGGTTCTGCTCCGATTCTTCGCACATTGCCACCGAAAACATACCAAAACACACCCCAATAAAATAAACAAAGAATTTCATTTTATCCTCCTTTGAAGTCCCAATGTTTTCTCTGCCGGCAAGCACCTACAGGAAAATTCGTTGAAGTTTAGCTCCATCAATTGTTTTACGGCTCATCCGGCAACTGCGTACCGGGGGTAGTTGAAAAAAGACATGGTATCTAATAGAATAGAAAAATCAAAACCAAAACCCTATCGGAGGAACCATGTCTGCTGCTATTTTATACCATGTTCAAGGAATCCGCAAGTACGCCCTCCGAAAAATTTCCATAAAAAAGGACATTTTTATTTTTGAATGTTTTTGGAGGCATCCGGAGGAGTTAAAATGCGCAGGATGCAGAAAAAGCAAATCGAATGCGCTGCCGCGGACCTGTCGCCGGCGTATACGAAAGCGGTCCGGGAGGATCTTCCGAATTCTGTACTTGTCTACGACCGATTTCATATCATGCAGATGCTGCATCGGACGATCACGGACTGTCGACGCACGATCTATCGCAAATTACCGGACGAAACCGCCCGCCGAGCCATTAAGGGAAGCCGATTTATTTTGCTAAAAGACGTTCCGACCTTTCCTGGTACGCATACCCGATTTCGACTGGTCCGCTCGAACCGCACTTCTGCGTCCTGGCGAGGAGACGCAGGCAGGAAGATCCGCTATGCCGTTTTTTTGCCGAAACCGAAGAGATACTGCGTCGTTTTGACGCACCATTTCAAGTGCATCAGGAGGTGAAGGATCAAAAACGGGCCAAGTACCACGACGGACGGCCAGATGTGGAGCCACTTCCATTGACGCCGAGTCAGACCGAGGAATGTTTTGCCGCTTCCCTGCCTGCCGTGTCCGCCATGTGCGTTCTGCTGCGGGACGCCGGAATTTCCGTGTATGTGCGCGGTTTCGGTGATGGATGCCCGTCCGGAGCGTTCCGCCTTTTCAGGCGCGGCGTTTGGTGTATTGGTTACGTTGGGGATATTGGCAGCATTTGGCGTAATTGCCGGAGCGGAGGCTGCGGGCGTCGGCGTCGGCATGGCGCCTCCCATGTGTGCGGATTTGTTTTTCGGCCAGACCCAGATGACGATGCCGCTGACGAAGCAGACGAGCATCAGGATGAAGATCAGAAGGTCGATCCAGTAATTCGCGGTGTTTCGGGTCATTTTTTCAAACTCCTTTCTTAGTTTGTGCTTTTCCCGTTGGGGTAAATGCCGTTTTTGAGAAACGATTCGTCGTAGGAATCCAGCTCCAGATCGTCCACGCGGACATCTTCGCCGCCGTCCCGGGTGTTGAGAGCAAGGACGATATATGGCAGTGCGCGGACGGAGATCAGTCGGGCGGATCCGTCGAGGAAACCTGCGTAAGATCCGGCGGAATGGAACGAGTAGAACGCCTCATTCGAGTAGTTTACGACACGGTCGCGCTCACGGAGCCACGAGGGGATCTGCGTCACGGGAGCCGCTGCCCAAAGACTGCGCGATGCGCCCGAAACGGTGAGGGAACCGTCTTTTTTCCCCTCTTTCCAGAGATTCGGCCGGCCGCTCTGTTCGTTCACCAGGATCGTCTGGCTGATGCCGTCTTCCGCGTCCGCCTGAAGCCGGGTCCCGACGCCCAGAACGTTTCCGTAGACTGCCGTTTTGCCGTACTCAGAGACCGGCACTCCCCCTGCGTGAACGTAGTAGTCCGAGACGCTCCCGGAGACGCTCACCGCGTTCCCTTTCAGATCTTCCGTACAATCCGCGATGCGTCGTCCGTCCGGGGTACTGGGACAGTGGAACGAGGAATTGAACCGTTTCAGAAGATTCCGATTATCGCCGACATGGAAATCCGATTCCAGATCCCAGTCTTTCAGGAAGTTTTCCGCGTCGAGATGCGGAAGCAGGTCGATCGTCCACCCGCTCTGGACCGGATTCACCGAGTAACTCGCCGGAAGCAGTCCGCCGTGCGACGTACTGTACTGCACGAACGCGAGCGCAAGCTGCTTCTGATTGTTGAGGCACTGCGCCTGTCGGGCGGCCTCCCGGGCAGTCTGGACCGCGGGGAGAAGGAGTCCAACCAAAACTCCAATGATGGAAATGACGACGAGAAGCTCGATGAGCGTGAATCCGGATGATTTTTTTCCAAATGTTTGTTTCCCGGTGATGCGGGAAACAAAATATGAGTTCGTCCGCATGGAGACCTCCCTGATTTTTTGCATGAAGTTGGGAACGTGCCGTCCTTTTCCGGCGGAATGGAGCCGAAACAGGATTGGGGCAATTTCGGCACGCTCCGTGTTTTGAAGATGGACTCGTCAGGGCTCCCACCGGCACACGCAGTCCAGCAGTGTACCGGTGGGGTCGCACCATGGAGAGAGTTCCCCTTTTTTCAAACTGCCGGATCGGTTTAGATTTCCGGACCGGCAAACATTTCAGCCTAGTTCGCGGGCGTTCCGTCCGGGTAGCGTCCATTGACGACCGGCCACGCGTCCGACCAAGCGCGCATTTCAACGTCTTCCTGAGTCGCCGGTTTCCCGTCGTTTTGCGCGGAGAGGTAGCCGTAGACCAGCGGAATGATGTTTTCGTTCACGAAACGGACGGATCCGTCGGCAAACTGCGCGTTCGCGCCTCCCGGATGGAAGGAGTACGGCGCAGATCCGGTGTTCGTGACGTTGACCAGACGGCGTGCTTTCACGGCCCCCGCTCCCAGTGCCTCGACGATCCCGACGCCTTCCGTCCACGTCGGCTGGAACCAGGAACCGTCCGTGTTTCGCAGGTACGTCCAGTATTTTCCGCTTCCTCCGGCGGGCCGCGAGTTATTTCCGGTCCAGCAGTTCGGCGAGTACTCCGACTGAGTGCCGTCGCCGACGGAGCCGGTCTTCACATTATCCCAGTACGTGTCCGGCATTCCGGCATGTTCGTGGAAGATGATGGTGTTGGTCAGACCGTCCGTGATGGAGTCGATCCTCACGATACCGGAACCGCCCGTCTTTCCCTGACCCAACGGCGGATCATACGACTGGCCGTCTTCCGGGTCGACCGCTTTGTGGATCAGCGCGTAGTCCATCGCCTGCCCGGTGTATGACGCGCTTTTGTGTCCGTAGACCATGGAACGGTCACCGCGGGAAAGGGGAGTGCCGGGGCACTGCACCGCCGGCGGGATCGACATGCGGAACGCTTTGTTCGCATCGTCTGCCATCTCTTTCGTAGGATCCCACATCTTGAAAATATTGTTCGCGTCCATGAACGGAAGAAGCTCCACAAACAGACCGCGGCCTTCCTTACGGCTCGACGTATTCGTCTTGTTCTGTGGGAAACCGCCGTACGCCTGCTCGTAGTTCGCCAGCGCAAGACCGATCTGCTTCAGATTGTTGGCGCACTGAGCCTTTCGGGCTGCACCGCGTGCCGAGTTGATGGCGGGAAGAAGCATCGCCATGAGGATGCCGATGATCAGAACGACGACAAGAAGCTCAATGAGCGTGAAACCTTCACGGTTTCCATTCCAAAAACTAACTTTCAACATAACCAAAACCTTTCCGGGATTTTCCCAGTTTAACTTTCCTGCGGAATGCACTCCGCAGTTTTTAAAAGGTCTGGTTTCGTCTCAAAAAAACGGTGATTTTCCAATCATCCGAACTGGGGGAGAGAACGCCGCCGCCAACGCTCCCGCGTTTATGAAGGGAACCGGATCGATCTTCAGGATCGATTTTAGCGGTGCTGCGTGTTCAGCCGAGGCTGATTCATCGTCTCTGGGGGAGAGACGCGACGATGGGATCTGCTTGCGCGATTGGATGAAATCCTTTCTGCTTTGAGAAAAAACCATCCAGATCTCCGCCGACACATCCGCTCGCAGTATCATGCCAGACGGAACGTGAATGCCGACGGAAGATTTCCATTTATGTTCGTGTATTTTAGCACGAAATCGTGATGTGTCAAGTGGGGGTTTTAGGCTTGGCTAAAATGCGTGCGTGCGGATTTTTGGAGATGTAAGCAAAATGTGAGATTTTTTCATTAAATCTTTCAGAAAAAAAGTGCTGAATATTTGGAAAATTTTTAGCCCAGCCTAAAATCCATCCTTTTTGAACGCGTTTTCTCACATTCATCCTCTTGTATAATACGAATTCAGATTCAAGACCTTACAAGGCGGTGCGTCTCGCATCGCTTTTGGGAGGCGGTGCGTCTCGCATCGCTTTTGGGAGGCGTCGCGTCTCGCGTCGCTTTTGGGAGACGGCGCGTCTCGCATCGCTTTTGGGAGGCGTCGCGTCTCGCGTCGCTTTTGGGAGACGGCGCGTCTCGCATCGCTTTTGGGAGGCGTCGCGT
>JAFQOH010000112.1:0-5698 GCA_017403345.1 Thermoguttaceae bacterium | reverse complement strand
TCCGATGGCTTCGCAGTCCGTAAACGTTCCGGAGGCGCCTTGCCAGACCAAAATTCCGCTCCCTTTCCCATCAGTGAATCGGCATTTCTCCACCGTCGGGTTCGTGCCGCTGTCGCTGACATTAATTTCAGAATACGCGTTTCCGCTGGCTTCGCAGTCCTTAAACGTTCCGGAGGCGCCGTCGTAGACAAAAATTCCACTACCTTCCTTGGAATCCATGAATCGGCATTTCTCCACCGTCGGGTTCGTGCCGCTGTCGCTGACCTCAATTCCAGCATACGCGTTTCCGCTGGATTCGCAGTCCGTAAACGTTCCGGAGGCGCCGAAGCCGACCCAAATTCCGCTCATTTTCCCATCCGTAAATCGGCATTTCTCCACCGTCGGGTTCGTGCCGCTGTCGCGGACCTGAATTCCAGAATACGCGTTTCCGCTGGATTCGCAGTTGCTGAATTTTCCTTTTGCACCATTGATTATATAGATCCCGACGCGACCGCAGTTTTGGATCGTGCAGCCGGTCACGATCGGCGAGGCGTCTTGCTGATCGACACAAAATCCGTGACCTAATTCAGAAGTGATGAGGCAGTTTTCGAACGCGCACGAAGGAGAGCGGACCAGAACAGCGGCATGGAGCAGATTGAATCGAAGGCGTTCCTTTTCCTCTTCCTCTGTTTCTTCATCGTCAATTGCATTTTTGCTGTCTCCAGTATTCTGGATCGTCATGTTTTTGATCTCCGCGAATCCGTTTTCAAGATAGAGGACGTTTTCGTAGTCCCCTTTAAGAATAACGTAATCGCGGTTTCTGTTTTTTCCGATGATCCTGACGTTTTTTCGAAGAACGAGCGGTTTCGGGAGCGCGTAGGTGCCCGGTTCAAGGTAGATGGTCCCGCCGTCAGCAATTTCATCGCAAGCCTCCTGAAGTGTCATGCCGGAAGGCGTGAGCGTGATCTCTTTCGTCGAAGAGCATCCCGCTGCCAAAAGGATAAGGAATCCCAAAAAATAAGGAAAGATGTACGTTTTCATGATATGTATCCATGCAGTCCAATGATCAAAACAGAGCAAAGAGGGGCAAATTGTGCATTTTCCCTCATACATTATCCTTATTTTATCCGCAAACAAAAAAAAGTCAAGGGGGATGAACAAAATTTCTATGAAACGGTGAAAAAATCAAAAAAACTCATTTACAGGAAAAGAAGGACGTTGGAAAAGTGCACAGCTGGAAAATTCGGTGAACATAGAAAGAAATTCGATAAAATTTTTGTTTTTTTTGCAGAATTTTCTTGACGTGAGCAAATTTTGAGTTAAAATATCGTAAGATTTGATGTGCGGTATGAAACCGTTTCATGTTTTGTGAAGAGTTCACGAGAGTTTTAAAATGAAAATTTACGCAAATTATGGCAAATGTGCATTCGCCGCGTTTCTCGGAGTGATGGGGATTTCGCAGGTCGCACAGCAGTCAAGTGTTTCAGCTGATGAGCTTTCCCCCATTGTTGCGCAGATTCAGGTTTCGGAAGTTGAAGGCTCGAGCGGAAACGCGAACAATCTCAACCGATATAATCACGTTGTCGTCGGAACGCCCAACATGTCCGTCGGCGGCAACCGTGCGGACTGGTCGATCCTGCAGAACGGGAACGAACTCTACACGGATGACTATCTTGCCTTCGCGTTTACGGCAGACGGTTTCCGAACGCACACGTTCAACAACAGCGACTACGGGATCGCGGCAGTCTATTACAATGCCTCCGGGAATAAAAATAAATGGTGGGCATCCTCAGTCCGCGCCAGCGACAAGGATGAAGAGGTCCCGAACAATACGAATGTTTTCCTGCTTCCGCAGTCCTCACCGCTTGAAAAAGGGATGGTGCTGACAGCTGAGCAGGCGACAGCACAGCTGAAATCGTTCTTTGCCGAGGGGAATTTCACTCCGATGGATGGTGTTCTCCTTGCCAGTCCGGCGATCACGCAGACTGCAGGTGAAAAAGCCAGCTTCAAATACAATCCGGATTACGTTATTACCAGCACGAAGGATAACGCGAACGGAACCTTCCGTCTTGAAGCGGTAAACAATTCGGGAAGCGGCGTCAGCGGTAACTATTACACGATGAACTACGTTTTCATTCCTCACGGGACGGCGGGGACCGTCACCGGCGGTGTGAACTTCATGAATGCGGATAGTGCATATCGTGCGGCGACTTACGGAGGCAGCGGATATACCATCGATGTGCTTGGGACCGGCCAGTACAAACTGACGCTCGACGGATACACTCCGGCGGACGGCATCCTGATGATCAACGGAACGCACCAGGGATCCTCGGGAGACAACGTCTTCTCGCAGAGCGTTTCGGAAGACGGAAAGTCCTTCATCATTTACTCGAACGACATGCAGGCCAACAGGGTCTATACGGAAACGTCCGACCGACAGCATGGTGCGTTCAACTTTGCGTTCATTGAGTACGGCGCGACACTTGAGGCCCCCGAAAAAGGATTCTACCGCCCCGGTTTCGATCCCGGAGGACGTGATGTCGCCGGCGCGAACCTGAAGCTGAGCAATTCCTCGGTCCCGCTTGATTTTGAAAGCTCGGCCGACTATTTCTGGGTCAGCTCGCACAATAATGCGGACTACTATCTCATCTCCAACGGTAATGGACTGAACGCCGGAAACGCCATCGTGACCCCCTCGCAGAACGATTACCGCATCGTCCCGCAGTCGGTTTGGAACGGTACTGCGTCAACGCTCTACATGTCCACGGTGGACCTGAACGGGAAGGAAAAAGATACCAGTATTTCCGTCGGCTACTTCTCCAATAGTTCAGACCTCTGGGAAAACGGGTACCTCAACGCATCCGGCGCACTCACGAAACGGACTTCCGGATACGATGCGTCTGTCACGGTACTCGGGACCGGTCTGCGGAATCTCAAGATCGAGGGAGTGGACGCTAACACGGACGGCATTCTTTTGACGATCGGGCGCGACAACAACAATAATCATCTCATCAGTGCCGCGCCGCAGGAAGACGGTTCGTGGAATCTTTCCACTTTCAAGGCCATTGACGGGGCTGCCGTGGATAAAGCCCTTGATTTCGTTTACCTTCCGTACGGCGGCGGCGACGGCGGCGAAAACGGCGGCTGGATCAGCGGCTGGATCGACTCTGATGATGGAAGCGCTCACAGCTCGTTCGGTTATTTCGATATGGAAAAGATCGATGTGGGCGTTTTTGAGCTGACGCTTGGCGATGGACTGACGGCAGACGACGGCTACCTCCTTCTCGGACTCGCCGGTGACGAAACGGGTGAGAACGAGGAAGGCCTCCTCTCTTACGAAGTGACGGAAAACGGCACATTGCTGATCAACCTCTTTGAAACGGGAGCGAACGGCGCGCTGGCAGATAAAGATTTCATGTTTGCGTTTTTCGCGAATGACGGCTCTTTTCAGACGCAGGTCCCGGAACCGGCATCCGTTACGCTTCTGGTTCTCGGCGCGCTTGGGATCTTCGTGCTGAGAAACAGGAGGGGATCTGTCTGACGGATCAAGATTTCCGTAGAAATTTTGAAGATCCGCTGGGAATGGTCTGTTTCTGGCGGATCTTTTCGTGGAAGGATGGTGAAATTTTGTCGATTTTTTCTAAAAATGAGTGTGTACCCTTGACTTTTTGAGGTTTTGTGGTAAATTGGCAAATATGCGGAGGAACTTCCCAATGCACGCAGGAAGATTCCTTCTCCCCCGCAACCATTAAATAGTGCGTGCTGTTCTGAAACACAAAAAAGGATTCAGAAAAATGTCTCGTTTAAGCAGACTTTCCGGCCGATTCCTGATGGGAATGGTCCTTACTCTGATTTTCTGCACATCATTCGTTTTTGCCAAGACGAACGTCATCATCATGGTCGTAGACGGCGGCGGATACGGAGCCTACCGCATTTCTTCCCAGTACCGCACGGGTGAAGACCGCGGACTTCCGTTCATGAAAGCGGACGGAGGCTGGAGCGAATTCGGATGCACGACGTACAGCCTGAGCGGCATCGTTCAGAACACGAAAGTGGTGGATGGCGAAGTTCAGCAGATCACGAGCTATAGCGAGGACGGTTCCTACGATCCGGCGACACACTGGACGTCTTTCAGAAAGCATCTGGAAAATCCGACAGATTCGGCAGCTGCGACGACGGCGATCAATACGGGAGTCAAAACGAAAAACGGCAGGATCAATTACGACCGAAACGACCAGAAACTCGAAACGATCGCGGAATATATCGCGAAAAAGGGGTTCGCAGCCGGTGTCATCACGACGGTCATGCCTTCCCATGCGACTCCCGCTGGCGTGGTTGGTCACAATATGAAGCGCGGTTCCGGAAAGGATCTTTGGCGAGAATCGGTCAAAGGATCGGATATTCTGTCGGTCATCATGGGAGCCTGTCACCCGTGGTACACGGAAAATGCCGAACGTCGCGAAAAGCCAAAGTTCATCGAGTATGGTCCCTCGGAACACGCGTGGGGTGAGATCTGGTCGCAGGAACTCTACTACGGCTGGAAGTACATCGAAGATCGTGAAGATTTCCAGAAAATCGCCAGCGGTGAAGCCGCGCCGCCGAAAAAACTCATGGGACTTCCGAAAGTCACCAGCACATTCCAGTCCTCACGCTCAAAACCGGAGCGAAACGAAACGGTCCCGACGCTTACCGAATGCACTCTTGCCGGGTTGAATGTCCTGAATCAGAACGAAAAGGGCTTTTACCTGCTCGTTGAATCCGGTTCGGTCGACTGGCTGGCGCACGGAAACGTGAACCCGCAGAAGATCATCGATGAGATGAATGAATTCTACGATGCCGTCGAAGCGGTCTGCGCGTGGGTCGAAAAGAACTCCTCTTGGGAAGAAACGACTCTCATCCTCACTGCCGACCACGAGACCGGTTCCATCTGGGGACCTGATGCCGATAAGGAAGGCACGCTTTTCCAGACGCCGATCGGAAAGGGAAAAGGAAACATTCCGGAAATTGGCTATTTCTCGCGCAGTCACACGAATGCGCCCGTCCCGTTCTACGTCTATGGTGCCGGTGCGCCTCTCTTCGAGAAACGTGTTCGCTGTACAGATGACGCATTTGGAAAAATGTGGGGCTTCAGCGGTCGGATCATCGACAATACGGACATCGTGCCGGTAGAAAAGGAACTTTTTGACCGAAAGTAAATGAACGATCCAAAACCGCGCGGTATTTTGCGTACCGTGCGGTTTTTTAGTTTGAGCTGTTTGGGGGGAGTCTGGCTTTTCCTGAAGATGAGAGACTGTACATGAAAGAAAAAGATCCCCGTTTTCGCTCCCTCGAAAAAATGGCTGCCGAGGCTTCCAAAGAAGCCGGAAAATCTAAAAATTTTCGTGCTCCGACCGCTTGGGAGTATTTCTGGAAGCGTTTCGGAGATTCGATTCTGCTTTGGGGACTCTTCTTTTTGCTTTTTGCTGGGTTTTTCTGGTTTTGGAGCTGGTGCGGCAGTTTCAGCGGCATGGTGCATTTTTTTCAGAATGGTTTCAGCCGAGACGGAGATTTCGCAGTTAAAGAAGTTCGGCAGGGTGAGTTTGCCGGTCAGAAACGGGTCCTGAACATCAACGGTGTGGAGTGCGTTTTTCGATGGTGTCCGCGCGGAACGTTCCGAATGGGATCTCCGGAAAATGAAAAAGGACGGGATGACGAGGAAATGCAGCATCGTGTTGTGCTG
>JAFQOH010000013.1:0-68196 GCA_017403345.1 Thermoguttaceae bacterium | reverse complement strand
GGTTTCGCCATCGGTTTCGCCATCGGTTTCGCCATCGGTTTCGCCATCGGTTTCGCCATCGGTTTCGCCATCGGTTTCGCCATCGGTTTCGCCATCGGTTTCGCCATCGGTTTCCGAGCGGGTTTCCGAGCGGGTTTCCGAGCGGGTTTCCGAGCGGGTTTCCGAGCGGGTTTCCGAGCGGGTTTCCGAGCGGGTTTCCGAAAAGGCGGGGGGATCCGTTTTGGAATTCCTTCGAAGATCTTGGGGACGGAGATCTTTTGAGGCAGGCGACTGGATCCGGCCGCTTCCGCCTTCGGTGCGTGAGATGCTTGAACAGGCTGCGGAAAAGATCCGAAAAACGGAGATCCAGAGTACACTTTGGACATTGGCGGGGATCTCGGTCTCCTTTTTTTTCCTGATCGTACTGGCAGAGCATTGGCTTTTTCGGGACGGGATCGTACGCTGGGGCCGGAGTCTGTTTCTTTTTGCGCTTTTGGGAGTTTGGGGCTGGATGGTCTGGACGCGGATCGTGCCGTTTTGGCGATGGAGGCTCCATCCGTACCATTTGGCTTCCGTGATCGAGGCATCTCGGCCGGAATTGAAGAACGGACTTCTGAATCTGCTTTACCTGCTTCGGAAAAAGGAAGAGCTTGCGCAGGGAGGGAGCCGGGACACGCTGCTTGAGCGGCAGATCCTGAAAATCCTGGAACGGCATACTGCGTCACAAATGCAGTGGATCGAGACGGAAAAACTGGTTCCGCGCAGGCGGCTGAACGTGATGCGTTTTGTGGTCGTGAGCCTTTTGGTCCTTTTTGCGGTCTATGCCGTCTTTTCGCCGAAAAGCTCATTTCGGAGCGTCGCACGGGCGCTTCTTCCGTGGTGCGAGATCCATGTGCCGCGGCGCGTCCAGATCGACGAGATCGTACCGGGAAATGTGGTCCTTTACCAGGGGGAGACGCTTTCGGTCCGGGCACGGATCCGGAAGTTGAATGACGGGGAGACGCCGACGCTTTTTTATTCCTCGTCGGACCGGAAGTTTCTGGATGCGCCGCTCTTCATGCGCCGGGTCCTAATGGAGGACGGGAGCGAAGGAAAGGAATTTTGGGAAACGGAGATCACGGGGAGCGAAAATGGGATCCAGGAAGAACTTACGTGGTATCTGAAGGCGGGAGACGCCTGTTCTGAAACGTACCGGGTCGAAGTACGTCCGCCGTTGGGCGTTCAGGTCGGATCGATCCGGCTCGTGCCGCCGAAATACACTGGACTTCCGGCTGTTCGGCAGAGCGGCGGGGATCTTTTGGCGCTTTCCGGGACGCAGGTATTTCTGAATGTCCGGACCAGTGAGCCGGCAAAGAAAGTCTGGATGGAGCTTCTGAATTTGGAGACGCACAAGACGCAAACGCTTGCGTTTCACCCAGATATTACGGATGGACGGGCCTCTGAGACGTGTTTTCATGCTTCCGTACCGCTGAACGGAACTTTTATGCCGGGAAAACAGAATGTGGGGAAGGAGCGTTTTGATGTGCGGTTCCGGTTTGAGAACGCGGACGGAAAGGCTGATCCGAAACCGTTGGTCTACCGATGGGAGATCTCTCCGGACAGAGAACCGGAACTTCGGATCGCGGAGGGACCGGAGGAAAATGCGGAAGTGCGTCCCGAAGCGTCCGTCTCTCTGGTGCTTGAGGCGTTGGATCCGGATTTTGGTTTGCGTGCCGCGGGGTTTGGCGTTTCGTGGAATGGAAAACGGCTTGCGATTCCGGCTCTTTTGAATCTTCCGGCGGACGGCGGGGGACAAAAGACGCCGTTTCGCGGAGAATTCACGTTTCGACCGTCAGAGTATGGTCTGGAAGCGGGAGACGAGATCCTCTGGTGGGCGGAGGCTGAAGATACTCGGCGTCCGAACGGAAATCGCGTACAGACGGAATCGCGCCGCCTGCGCATTACGGATGGTACTGTAGGGACGGAAGGTCCGGAGCAGAACCAGACGGGAGATGCTCAACAAATGGAACGGGAAGAGGATGGGGCGACCCTGCGCGTCAGTCAAGAGGGACCGGGAACAGATGGGCTGGAGGATGGTTCGGCTGAAGAGGATGGGAAAGGGCCTGGGGCGGATCCTTTCATGAAGGACGCGGAAAAAACGGACGGTTCTCTGGATGATGGACTGGAGAGTGATGGGGACGGAACCGGAGAAAGTCCCAGTGAAGAAGCTGATGAAGACGCCGGTGAAGAAGCTGATGAAGACGCCGGTGAAGACGCCGGTGAAGACGGGACTGAAAATGATGGGCTGGGAAACGCAGCTCCTGAAAATGAAACGTCAGAGCAGAACCGCGGTGAGGGGCAAGCCGGTGAGGGGCAGGCCGGAGAGAGCGGAGAAGGGGAAAATGACTCGAATGGCGAGGCACCGACGCAGGGGCCCAGCAGAAAGAGCGGAGATGGTTCCCGGAATGGATCGGATGACGGATCGGATGGGGAAAATACACAGAATGCGGATGGAGATCCGTCGGACTCAAAGAATTCCGCAGGATCCAAAGCGCCCCGAGACGGCATGAAAAAGGAAAGGAATGCAGAACCGAAACTGGCTCCGGATGGATTTGATCCGCTTTCGGAGGCTTTAGCGGAAAAGGACCCGAGTGCGGAAAAGGACCCGAGTGCGGAAAAAGACTCGGAAGGTAAAGAGAGCGGCGGGAATTCCGGCGAAAAGCAGAAAGAGGGAGGATCTGCGCGTTCCGGTGCAAACACGGAGACGGGAGACGGACATGATGGGGAAAGTGCGGAGTCGGAAAAGAAGGATGGATCTGGAAAACGTCCGGAAGATAGAGAGTCCGGTGAGGATCCTGGCGAGGGATCTGGTGATGCTCTGGAACGCAGTAAGAAAACGGACGAAAAGACCGGAAAGGGACGAAATGGTCAGGAGCCGGGCCAGACGGTGAGTGCGCCGTTGGAGGAGGACGAGAACTCGGAGGAAGACGGTGAGCCTGAAACGGACGATCAGCGTAAAAAGACTGGAAAGGACCATGGCGGCGGAGCGAAAACGGAAGGCGAAACGCCCGACGATGCCTCCAGTGCCTTAAGCGGAACGGAGGACGGATCGGATTCTGCGCAGGATCTTCCCAGTCCGGTCATGGAAAAAGAGAAGACGGACGGCAGCGGACTGCGAGATTCGGAAAGTCAGCGGCCTGGGCGAGAGGAGATCGAAGATGACGGCTCGGAATCGTGGGGTGAGGAAGACCTCCGTCCTGCGCAGGAAGACGAAATGACGGGGACGAAACCGGATCCTGTGAACGATCCGGGAGAGGCGGTCGAGCAGATCCTCAAGCATCGGGAAAGAGATCCGGGATCGCGTCCCTCGACGCTTCCGCCGAACGAAAAGTCGCCAAATGCTGACGGTTCAGATGCGCCAGCGCCGCAAGAAGTGCCGGCCTCAGAGATCGGCGAGGGAAAAGCGGAACTCCAAGAGCATTCCAAGGAAGAAAATCTGGAGTCTGCCCCCGAAGCGGACGGTCTGTTTGACGAAAAAAAGGAAACGGAGCCCGGTCGGTCATCGGATCTGGATGGAGCACAGTCCGGAGACGCGGGGGACCGAAAATCTAAAAATGAGATGAAGCCGGACAATTCGACGGAAGTGGGAGGCCGGGCCGGTGAGAACCGCGGCGGGAATCGAAATGGTGCGGAAGAGCAGTCGAACCAGCAGGGACTCGGACGCGACGGGAGCAACACGCCGAATGAATCCGGAGATCCGACGGGAAGCGGAGGGGAAGGTCCCACTGGAGAACGCGGCGGAAACAGTGCGCTGGCAGACCATCCGACCGGAAGTGCAGACCCGCAGAAACGTGAGGGAAATGGAAGCGAAACGCAGACAGGTGAGCGGCAGAGTCAGGAGCATGGGGCCGGGAAAAATTCGAAGGAGAGCGGGAATTCGACCTCAAGCGGCGGGTCCGGCATCGGTGATGAAGTTCGAAGTCCGATGGGGACGCACGGAAATGCTGCACCTCCGCAGAAAGAGGATGCGGTGAATGCGGAATTTGCGCGCAGACAGACAGTTTTGGCTCTCGAACATCTGCGTGATGCGCTGGATCGGGGCGATGATTCCCTTCTGGAGTACTTGGGCTGGACGAGAGAAGAGGCGCGGGAATTTCTGGAAGAGTGGGAGAAGCTCAATGCGGATCTTGACCGGCCCGGAGCGTCGGAAGAGGAGAGGAGACGCTCGGAAAACGCATTCCGAAATCTGGGGCTGGTGCCGCAGTCATTCCGATACGAAAACGGAACGGAGACGGAAAAACAGCGTCCTGCCGTACGCGGCGGCCGCAGAGTTGAGGCTCCGACGCAATGGCGCGAGCATTTCGACGCATTTTCACGCGGAGTGGGAAACGGCAAGTGAGCCGAAATGCAAAGAAGCTCCCGTTTTTAAGGAGCTTCTTTTTTTATGGAGAGCTTTCAGGATCCGGCATTCATCATTCAGGATCCAGCTTTCGTGCCGGTCCAAGCCTGAACGATCGGTTCGACGGCCTCGGCCCAGAGATAGTAGCCCGCTTTGTTCGGGTGGAGCTGGTCAGGCATGAGTTCCGTTTTCAGCGTTCCGTCTTCATTCAGGAAGATCTCGTTGATGTTCTTAAAGAAGATGAATTTCCCGTCGGCCAGTGCTGGGAGCTGTGCGTTGATGGCATCGATGCGCATTCGGTACTGCGGACCGGGAACGGGACCGGTTTCGGGCTGGGAGCGCGGGAAGACGGCGAGAAGCAGGATCTTAGCTTCCGGGAATTTGACGCGGAGCGCCGCGAGGATCTCGCGGATCCCCTCTACCGTGTAGCGTGCAGTCGTTTCAGGACCGCGGTTCAGATTGTTCGTGCCGATCATGAGCATGATCATCTTCGGCGAAATTTTGTTGAGCATCGGATTCGCCAAACGCTGCATCGTCTGGTCGGTAATATCGCCGCTGACGCCGATATTCACGGTCTTGCGGTTCGCGTTGGAGAAGTACTTTTGGTAGACTTCCAGACCGTAGTCGCCGGATCGGTCCCAAAAGTCGGTGATGGAGTCGCCGACCATAAGCAGATCCACGACTTCTTTTTCCTGTGCCTGATCCTGTGCTTGTGCCTGCGCCTGTGCCGGAGCGGAGAGCAGAAGGACGGTGACGGCCGTGAGGCACAGACCGGTCAAGAGTGCCGTGAGGCGGGAGAATGCGAACATTTTTTTCATGTGCGTTTTCCTTTTTTCTGTTTTTCTGAGGGTTGGAGGGACGAAAATCAACTTACACGGCCTGATTATACCATAATCTGCGCTTTCCGTAAATACGGGGGCTTGACTTTTTCTTCATTCGTGGCATAATTCAGGAAAATGTTTACCGGTTTCGCAAAATTTCCGGTCTCGCGGAACGCAGGGGGCAAATTTTCCGGATCTTTTCTTCATTCAGGAAGTAAAATGGAAGAAAAGGGAAGAAAAGAAAAGGGAAGAAAAGAGAAGAAAAGAGAAGAAAAAGGAAACAAAAAGGGAGCAAAATTCATGAAAGAACGCATTGAACGTGACTCGATGGGCGAAGTGCGCCTTCCGGCAGACGTCTACTATGGCGCGCAGACACAGCGTGCGGTGGAAAACTTTCCGATCGCGCAGGCTCCGCTTCCTGCGAAAATGATCCAGGCGATGGGATTAGTAAAGTGGGCAGCTGCAAGCGCGAATGAGAAACTCGGACTTTTGGGCAAAAAACTTGCGCCGGAACAGATCGAGGCGATGAAAACGGCGGCGCTCGAGGTCGCAGACGGTAAAATGGGAGACCAATTCCCCGTCGATATTTACCAGACCGGGTCTGGGACTTCCACGAACATGAACGTGAATGAGGTCATTTCGAACCGTGCGATCGAACTTTGCGGCGGTGACCGTTTCGACATGAAAAAGCCGATCCATCCCAACGACCACGTGAACATGGGGCAGAGCACGAACGACATTTTCCCCACGGCGATCCACGTTGCGGGCGCGAAGCTCATCCGTGAGGCTCTTGTTCCTGCGCTGGAAGAGTGTGCCGCGGCATTCGCACAGAAGGCGGAGGAGTGGAAGGACATTCTGAAGATCGGACGCACGCACCTTGCCGATGCTACGCCGATGACGCTAGGGCAGGAGTTTGGGAGTTTCGCGCGTCAGATGGAACTGGCGGCACAGGATGCTCGTGATGCGGAAAAAGCGCTTCATGAACTTCCGGCTGGCGGGACGGCGGTCGGGTCCGGAATCAACACACATCCGCGATTCGCGGCGGAGACGGCAGCGTTTCTGAGCGAAAAGACCGGCATCCCCTTCTACGAGGCGGTCGATCATTTCGAGGCGAACGCGCAGCGGACCGGCGTCGTGCGTGCCCATTCGCTTGTGAAGGCCGTCGCGGTAACTCTCATGAACGTCGCGAACAACGTGCGCTGGCTCGGTTCTGGACCCCGATGCGGATACTACGAGATCGCGCTGCCCGACCTGCAGCCCGGAAGTTCCATCATGCCAGGCAAGGTGAATCCGGTCCTCTGCGAGAGTTCGATCCAGGTCGCTGCCCGCGTCATCGGAAACGACACTGCGATCGCCGTCTGCGGCGGTGCGGGAGGCCAGTTCCAGCTGAACATCACGATGCCGCTGATGGCTGCGGTCCTGCTTGAGAGCGCGGAGATCATGGCTCGGTGCGTGGACGTTTTCACGCGGAACTGCGTCGCCGGTCTGAAAGCGAACCGCGAGAAATGCGAGGCCTCCGTCGAGCAGAGTCTCTCGATGGTCACGTCGCTGAATCCGTACATCGGCTACGAAAAAGCAGCGGCGCTGGCGAAGGAAGCCTTCAAAACGGGCAAGACGATCCGGGAACTCTGTCTTGAGCAGGAAGTTCTTCCTCCGGACGTACTTGCACAGGCTCTCGATCCTATGAAAATGACCCGTCCGCTGGACAGCTGACACTGCGGAAGACCGTATGCGGAAGTCCCGGAGAGGGGAAACGCGAAAAGTGCGAAAAAATGCGGAAAGACACGAAGTGGATTTTTAAATCATTTCGTGTTTTCTTTCCGTCTGCTTCTGTCTTTCTGCAGGAATATCTCTGGATTATTTTTCTGCCGGGAATTTTGGGATTTTTTTTCACTAAAAAGCGTAAAATGATTTTCCCAGTGCTTGACATTTTGAAAAAAAAGAGTAAACTTAAAAAAGTTTTCTTTCATTCACAATATAGTCGCGAAAAATAGGGAGAAAAATCATGGACTATTCCACATACCTGCGCAATTATCCGGACCTCAACGGCTACTTTGGCCCGTACGGAGGAGGACAGGAATTTTTGCCCGAGGAACTTCGTCCTGTCTTCCAGGAGATCGACGAAGCCTATCGTACGATTTGTCACAGTGCCCGATTTATCAGCGAGCTGCGCCGTATCCGCCGTGAATTTCAGGGGCGTCCCACGCCGGTCTATCATTGTGAAAAACTCTCCCAGAAACTCGGCGCGTGCCAGATCTACCTCAAGCGTGAAGATCTGAACCACACCGGGGCGCACAAGCTCAATCACTGCATGGGCGAGGGGCTTCTGGCGAAGTATCTCGGACGCAAAAAGATCATTGCGGAGACCGGAGCGGGACAGCACGGCGTAGCGCTCGCCACGGCGGCGGCGTATTTCGGGCTGGAATGCGACATCTACATGGGGGAGATCGATATCGCGAAGCAGGCTCCGAACGTGACGCGCATGAAGATGCTCGGTGCGAACGTCGTGTGCGTGACTCACGGACAGAAAACGCTTAAGGAGGCGGTAGACGCCGCGTTTGAAGCGTATCTGAAGGACTACAAAAACTGCATTTACTGCATCGGATCGGCCCTTGGTCCGCATCCGTTCCCGATGATGGTCCGTGATTTCCAATACGTCGTGGGTGAGGAAGCCCGCGCCCAGTTCCTCGAAATGACCGGTCATCTTCCGGATGCTGTGGCGGCTTGCGTCGGCGGCGGGTCGAATTCCATCGGAACGTTCATTCCTTTCCTGAAAGACCCGGTTGACATTTACGGAGTCGAGCCGCTTGGAAAAGGCGCGGAACCCGGTCAGCATGCCGCGACCATGAGCTTTGGGACCAACGGAGTCCTGCATGGATTCCGGAGCAAATTCCTTCAGAAGGAAGACGGGGATGCGGCAGACGTTTACTCGATCGCCAGCGGCCTGGATTATCCCGGTGTCGGTCCGGAACACGCATTCCTGAGCGATCTTGGCCGCGTCAAGTATGAGACTGCCAGCGACGAGGAAGCCGTGGATGCATTCTTCAAGCTCTGCCGTTACGAAGGGATCATCCCTGCGCTGGAAAGCTCCCACGCTGTGGCTTTCGGGATGCGCTATGCCCGTGAACATCGAGTCGGGTCCATTCTCGTGACTCTTTCCGGACGCGGAGACAAAGATGTCGACTACGTGGCGGAACATTACGGCTACGGCGACGAATATGTTTTTGAAGATTAAATATTCCAATTTTGAGAAAAGCGTTTCATGTGTAATGAAACGCTTTTTTTGATTAAATCCGTAAAAGCAGAACCTGTCCTGAAAAAATCTTTTTTTATTTTATTTTTTTGCGGTGGGACACTCTTGAAATCCTTTCGTATTTTGTTATATTGAAAATGAAGGATTCCTTTTCTTTCCCTGTTTTTGGGAATCTCGGGCAGGAAGGGAAAAAAGATTTGATTATTGAACGAAACAGTCTCTTAATATTGTTTCAATGTAAATAAAAAAATCTTGGAAATTTTTCAATATTTTCACTTCAAACTATTTACAAACAAAGATTTTGTGGTAAAATAGGAAGGAGTGGAAGTTTTGGAGGCGTGGAGAAAATGCAAGGGTTTTGTGGTATGACTTTTGCAGCTTCACTTCTTCACTTTTTCGTTTCCCGTATCAGGATTTTTGAGTTTCCCTGCTCATCCCTGATTTTTATTCTTAAGTTTTGGTTTTATCATGGAGAATTGCGATGAAAAAATCATCCGATAGTAACCGGAATCGTAAAATGCATTCCTTGCGTCTCGAGTCTCTTGAGAGCCGTCAGATGCTCAGTACGAATCCTGTCGCCATGCCGGCAGTCACAGACACAGCGGAAATCGTCGGCGATCAGAATATGGACGTGACCGCTTCGATTCCGACGGCCAAATGGCTCGGAGATGTGAGTACAGGTTGGTATGATGCTGAAAACGTCAAGGAATCTTACACACTCCAGACGGCGGCGCAGTTCGCCGGTTTCGCCGAGCTGGTGAATTCCGGCGTGACGTTTGAAGGTATCACGATCACGCTTGCCTGCAATATCAATCTGAACAACATTGAGTGGACGCCGATCGGACAGAGTTTCATGCCGAATGGCGACGACAGCTACGATGAGAATCCGTTCCTCGGTACGTTCGACGGCGGCGGCTGTACGATCAGCAATCTCAAGATCACTGGTGACGGCGACTATGCGGGTCTATTCGGCTGCGTCGGATACAAAATCGGCAATTTCACTCTGGACGGCGTGAGCGTCTCCGGCGACTGCTATGTTGGAAGCGCGGTCGGTAAAGTCTGGTGGGATACCGTCACGAAAGGAATGGAATTTGACATTCACGATATTACGGTCAAGAATTTTGAAGTCACCGGTAATCAGAAAGTCGGCGGTATCCTCGGCGCGGCGTACTGCTTTGGTGAAAACATTATCCAGAACTGCTCGGTCGAAAGCGGTTCCGTCAGTCAGGTCGATCCCGCGGAGGGACACTGCGGCGGTATCGTCGGTCAGTACATGGAAGGCGAAAAGAAGCCGAACCGTATCGTGGACTGCACGGTCAAGGACGTGGAGATCACCGGCGGACGCCGTACGGGCGGTGTCGTTGGAAGCACGTCGGCCCTGTCTGCAATTAATTCGATCGATGAGCTTTTCTATGGCAATACGATCGAAAACGTCACGCTCACGGGTATCAGCAATAAAGAAATGAAGGCCCCCGGCGCGATCGTTGGCTGGTCCAACGATGCATTTGACGCGAGTGATGATTCCGTCAGCAAGTCGGACAACACGGTCAAGAACGTCTCGGTGAAGTACACGAATGATGAAGGCGTGCTTGTTGACATTCCGGTCACCGCGCTTGGCGCACAGTCCACTGCCGATGGAACGGTGCAGGATATCGAGCCGGTCGTCGCAGTCATCCGCGATAAAGACGGAAACACGACCTGGAGCTTCTCCGATTTCGAAGAAGCCGTTAATTCCAGTGCCGCTTTTGGCGCGGACGTCGTTCTGATGACGGATATGGAACTGGATTACGTCACCATCCCGGTGAACGTGAATATCGTCACGAACGGTAAGAACATCAACGGTACCGTCTTTGGCAGGACCTACGGTTCTTCGACTACTCCGGTCACGGTCAACGGCGTGACTTATGCGAAAACGAGCGGTTCGACCGTCATGGTCGATTTTGAGAACGGCGCGGTCTCTGCGGGGAATGGTGCCGAGATCGTTGACATCAGCTGGTTCTACGCTCCGAATGAAGACGGTACCTACACCATCAGCACGGCGGAACAGCTTGCCGGTTTTGCGGCACTGGTAAATACGGGGATCAGCGTGTACAGCTTCTCCGGAAAAACGGTCTGTCTCGGCGATGACATCAATCTTTCTGCCTATGAAAACTGGTCGCCGATCGGCTGGAACAGCAGCTATCCGTTCTACGGCAGTTTCGACGGCTGCGGTCACACGATCTCTGGTCTGACGATCAATAAGTCGACGAAGAGCTACGCGGGGCTGTTTGGCGCCATCAATGGAAACAATTCCGTGATCGGCAATTTCAAACTTGAGAATGTTTCGATCGACGGTCAATACTGGGTCAGCGGTGTCTGCGGTTATGCGAAAGGAACGATCGATTTTCAGAACATCGAACTCACGGGCGATATCAACATCAAGGGCCGCTGGTATGTTGGAGGTATCGTTGGTCAGGTCCCGTACTCCCACGATATTGACTTCATCGGATGCAAAGTCAGCGGGAATGAAGGCAGCAAGATCGAAAGCGTTACGTCGGATGACGGTACATTCTACGGCGGATACAATGCCGGCGGTATCCTGGGTCAGGGACCGTATACCGAGATCAAGGATTGCGAAGTTTCCGGAATCACGGTCGAAGCGTACTATCGCGCCGGCGGTCTCGCGGGCTGGGCTTCTGCCGAGCAGACGAACAAGATGCACCACACCGGCAACACTGTTTCGAATTGCGTCATCGTCGCGAATAAGGAGTGGCCGGAAGATTATGAAGACAGTGCGAAAGCCGAATACAGCGTTGGGGCACTTTTCGGGGAAGACTATTCATACATCGGCGATGCGAACATCGACACCAACAAGGTCGAGAACGTGACGACGAAGATCATCATGCAGGACGGTACGGAAGTGCTCACCAGCACGGATGATGCAGCTCCGGCAATCGGCGGTCGTACTAATGTTGCGATTTACGATTCCGAAGGCAATTCGCTCGGGAAATACTATATGCAGGAGCTGACTCCTGGAGTCCTTTCGTTTGACCTCACTGGCGACATTACAGCTGACGACATCTGCTTCAAGAAGGATGGTTCCGAGGCTGCTCTGGATTCTGTTGGTCTGAACATCAACACGAACGGTCACACGCTCACGATCACGGATCCGAACAATACGGAACTTCTCGACAATCTGGCGGCCAACTCGCCGGAAGCGAAAGTCGAGATCATCGACGTTGCGTGGTACGACGACGCGCCGGAAGGCACGACTGAGTACACTATCGACAGCGCGTACGCTCTCGCCTACTTCGCCGAGCTGGTCAACACCGGCAAGGACACCTTCGAGGGCAAGACGGTCAAGCTCGCGGAAGAAAGTGAGATCGATCTGTCTATCTACGAGAAGTGGACGCCGATCGGAACGAGCAGTGCCTATTCCTTCAAAGGCACGTTCGACGGTCAGGACAGCGTTATTTCCAACCTCACGATCAACGATGCGGCCCAGAGTTATGCCGGTCTGTTCGGCTACATTTCCGGCAAAGCCGTGGTTGAGAACTTCACGCTGAAAGACGTCTTCATCGTCGGCAAATACCGTGTTGGCGCGGTGGTCGGCGGCAGCAACAGTGCGTCGATCGTTCGGAACGTGACGGTCGAAGGCGCGGACATCACGGGTTACTGGTACGTCGGCGGTATTCTCGGACAGAACGGCAGTAATGGTGAGAGCAAGATCGTGGACTGCACGGTCAAGGGTACCGAAACGATGAACTCGATCAAGGGCGTTTTCGAGTCTTCGAGCCTCGCGGGCGTCAACGTCGGCGGTATCGCAGGTCACTATGCCTACAATACGATCGAAAACTGCACCGTGGAAGGCATGACGATCTCCGGATTCCACCGTACGGGCGGTATCGCGGGGTACGCCAGCACGGACAGTGCGAATACGCTGAAACACACCGGCAACACGGTCACCAATACGACGGTCATCGAAGACAAAGTCCAGGACGGCCGTGAATATGAAGACGAATGGAAGAACCTCTATTCGGCAGGCGCGATCCTCGGCGGTGAGAATGTGTACGTCGGCGACGGCAACGCGGACTCGAACACGTACGAAGACGTCACGACGATCATTAAGAAGGCGGATGGTACCGTGGTGGAAAACGACACTCCGGCCCTCGTCGGCGGTGTGACGCTTACGGCGAAAGACGCGGCTGGAAACAGTATCGGCTCGGTCCACGTCGCGAATAACGGCGACGGATCCTGCACGGTCACTCTTGCGGAAGACATGATGACCGACTCGATCGTCATCGACGGCATCTACGGCGACATGGAGATGAAAGTCGCGACGAACGGCTACACGCTGACCATCACCGACCCGGATGCCGAGCTGGTCGAGATCGCGACGGCGGATCCGGAAAATGACGTGCTCGTCGTGAATACCAGCCGCTTCGCGGACATGACGCAGAGCACCTTCTACGTTTATGACGCACAGGAACTTGCGGCTCTCGCAGTTCTGGTCAACAATGGAACGTCCTTTGCTGGCAAGACGATCGAACTTGCGTCTGATATCGACCTGTCCGTCTACGAAAACTGGACGCCGATCGGAACGACCGCGAATCCGTTCAAGGGCACGTTCGACGGCCATAATTACACGATCTCCAACCTCACGATCAACGACGCAGACGGCTGGTATCTCGGTCTGTTCGGTTATGTGACCGGCACGAAAGAAGGCATTTCCATTAAAGACTTCACTTTGGAAAATGTCTATATCCGCGGTTTCGATTACGTCGCGGCAGTCGCAGGCGGTATGAGCGGCGGAAATACTGTCATCGACAATGTGAAGGTTACCGGTCTGGATATTGACGCGAACCACTATATCGGCGGTATCATCGGCGGATGTGGTGTTGCCGGAACGAACGTCATCAAGAATTGCGTTGTGACCGGTACGGAATCGATGAACACGATCAAAGCCGAATTCGACGTTGAGATCGGCAACGACGGCGATGCCGGCAAGAACGTTGGCGGTATCGCGGGGCACTTCGCGTACAATACGATCACGGACTGCACGGTCACCGGCATGAATATCTCCGGTTATCACCGTGTCGGCGGTATCGCAGGTTACGCCAGCGGCGGTTCTGTCGATACGATGAAGCACAGCGGCAACTCTGTTACCAACTGTGTTATCACGGTCAACAAGAATATCGGTGAGGACTACACCGACAAGAACAAGGGTGTCTACTCTGTCGGCACCATGTTCGGTCAGGAAGACAATTACGTCCTTGACGGTTCCGGAACTCAGGGCGAAATGACCGGTAACACCACGCAGATCATCACCGCTGACGGCGAGACGATCACGCGTCGCGATACGGTTGTCGGAAGCTCGTCGGTCACCGTTCGTGACGCGCAGGGTTCGTCTGTCGGCAAAGTCTCGCTTGAGAACAATGGCGACGGCACGTACGTTTTGACGATCTATTCAAACATCACGACGAACGCGCTGAACCTGAATGATGCCTTCACCGGAAATATCATTGCCGTCAACACGAACGGCTTCACGCTCACGCTGACCGATAAGACCGTACTGGACGGCCTCCAGGTCGACGATATGAACAACGTCGTCTTCGACGAATCCGACTGGTACACCAACCCGGCGGAAGAAGGCGTTTACGTCATCTCCACGGCGGGCGAACTCGCGAAACTCGCGCAGCTGGTCAATGACGGTACGGACAGCTTCAACGGCAAGACGGTCATTTTGGATGCGGACATCGATCTTTCCGTCTACGAAAACTGGACGCCGATCGGAACCTCTGCGAATACCTTCCAGGGGACGTTCGACGGCGGCGGATATACGATCTCCAACCTGACGATCGACGATGCCTCGCTCAGTCGCGCCGGTCTGTTTGGTGCGGTGGGCGTTAAGGACTGGTCGACGAACACGACGACGATCAAGAACTTTACGCTGGATGGCGTGACGATCAACGCGGCATCCCGCGTCGGTGCGGTCGTTGGTGAAGGCGTGAACATTTACGGCGACGCTTCGAACCAGTTCTATGTGCAGGACGTGACGGTCAAAAACGCGAACATCACCGGTCGTGAAGCGGTCGGCGGTATCATCGGTTATGCGGGCGGCTGCGGCAAGAACGTCATTTCCAACTGCAAGCTGGAAGGTGAGAACAACACCATCACTGCGGCTCCGGTCATCGGCGAAAACGGCAGTGTGAGCGGCGGCGGTCACGCAGGCGGTATCGCGGGTTACTTCACGTACAATACGCTGAAGGACAACTCCGTGACGAACGCGACGATCAAGGCGCTCTGGAGCGTCGGCGGTATCGCGGGTGACGCAGCGGACGATGTGCCAACTTCCTTCAAGCACACCGGAAACACCATTTCTAATACGACGATCATCGTGGACAAGGGGACCGATCTGGCTCTGAGCGGTTATGCCGGAGGCTATACGGCAGGTGCCATGTTCGGTCTGGAAAATAACTATCCCGGCGACGGCAAACCGGAACAGAACACGATCGGCGACGGCGTTACGGTCCAGGTCGTTCAGAACGGTGAAGTGGTCGCGACGCTTGAAAACAAAGTCGTCGGCTCGACGTTCCTGACGGTCAACGGCACGTTCTCCATCGTGGAATCGACGGAAGACGGTGACGCGCGCGTCGTGCTTCTCGGCAACATGACGGCTTCCGACTTCGAGCTGCCGGGCATTTTCGCTGATTCGACGGTGGCGGAAGTCGTCACGAACGGCAAGTCGCTGACCATCACCGATGCGGCGATCCTTGAAGAAACGACGGTCATCGGCGATTACATCCTCGACGAATCCGACTGGTACACCAATCCGTCGGAAGAGGGTGTCTACGTCATCTCCACGGCCGGCGAACTCGCGAAACTTGCCGAGCTGGTCAACTCCGGCACGGACAATTTCGACGGCAAGACGATTTTGGTGGATGCGGCTGAGCTTGACCTCTCCGCCTACGAAAATTGGACGCCGATCGGAACGGCTGCGAACTCCTTCTGGGGTACGTTTGACGGTCAGGACTGTGTCATCACCGGCCTGACGATCAACGATCCGACGCTCAACAGTGCGGGTCTCTTCGGCGCGCTGAGCACCGGAAGCTGGGCGAAGAATACCACGACGCTCAAGAACTTCACGATCAAGAACGCGAACATCACGGCCGGCTCGAATGTCGGTGCGGCGGCAGGTTTGGGTCTGAACCTCAGCGGCGACGCTCCGAACCAGTTCCAGATCCTGAACGTTCACGTCATCGATTCGACGATCACGGGTAAATCCTATGTCGGCGGTCTCTTCGGAAGCGCGGGCGGCGGCGGAAAGAACGTCATCGAAAACTGCACGGTCACGAACTGCACGGTCACGTCGAAGCTCACCTTTGACGAAAACGGCGAGGTCGTCGGCGGATACCATGTCGGCGGTGTCGTGGGCAACTTCGCCTACAACCGGCTGACGAGCAACACCGTCACCGGCACGGATGTCTCCGGTTACTATTGCGTCGGCGGTATCGCGGGTTATGCGAGCGACGACTGGGCGAACCGCTTCATCCAGTCCGGCAACACGATCACGGATTCGACGGTCACGGTCGACAAGACGAACGACACGGCCTACGAAGACGATTACCGCGACGTTTACTCTGCCGGTTCCATGTTCGGTCTCGAGTTCAACTACTTCGGCGACGGTTCCGAAGCGGTCATGCGTCCGAATACCACGGATGACAACCTGCCGAATGCCGGCGCGAACACGGCTGAAAACGTCACCGTGAAGATCATCACGGCCGACGGTGAAGAGATCGTGAAGGAAAGCAGCGCCGCCATCGGTTCTGCGGTCGCCACGATCAACGGTACCCGTGTCGTGATGGACATCGTCAGCGATTCGGAACTCATCGTGACGCTCACCGGCGATCTGACGACGGATAAACTGGAACTTCCGGGCATCTACGGCGACTTTGAAGACGCTGAGATCACGGTCCAGACCAACGGTCATACGCTGACGGTCACCGACGCGGATTCCCCGCTCGTCGAGCAGAGCAAGAACAACCCGGCGGACGAAGTCATCGTCGTCGACACCACCTGGTACGATCCGGAAGCCTCGGAACTCACCATCGACAGTGCGAAAGGCCTCGCCTACCTCGCTCAGCTGGTCAACACCGGCGTCGATAATTTCGCGGGCAAGACCGTCAAGCTGGCTGCCGACATCGATCTCTCCGAGTACGCCAACTGGACGCCGATCGGACAGAGCTTCATGCCGACTGGTGCCGGAAGCTACAAAGAGGTTCCGTTCCTCGGCACGTTTGACGGTCAGGGATACACGATCAGCAATCTGACGATTACTGGCGACACGGACTATGCCGGTCTGTTCGGATGCATCGGATACAAGGTCGGTAACTTTACGCTCGAAAACGTGAAGGTCTCCGGTGATACTTACGTCGGTGCCGCCGTCGGTAAAGTCTGGTGGGATACGGTCGTGAAGAATATGGAGTTCGAGATCCATGACATCACGGTCCGGAACTTCGAGATCGTCGGTAATCAGCAGGTCGGCGGTGTCCTTGGTGCGGCTTACTGCTGGTACGCGGATACGATCCAGAACTGCACGGTCGAAAATGGTACGATCCGTCAGAACGAGAAAGCCGACGGCCACTGCGGCGGTATCGTGGGGCAATTCATGGAAGGCGGCACGTATCCGGACCGCATCATCGGCTGCACGGTCAAGGACGTCGAGATCTTTGGTTCCGTTCTGGTCGGCGGTATCGCGGGAAGTACCGACGTTACCTCGGCGACGAACAAGTTCTCTGAACTGTTCTACGGCAACACGGTCGAAAACGTCACGATCACGAGCATCGGTTCCACGTATGCCGAATTCCCCGGCTTCTCTGCTCCGGGTGCGATCCTTGGCTGGTCCGATGCTGTGCTTGAAGACGAAAACGGCAACTACATCCAGGAAGCCGGCAACACGATCAAGAACGTCACTGTGAAGATCACGAACGAAGATGGTTCCGTCACGGACATCCCGGTCCAGGCGGTCGGTCTCGTGCAGACGAACAGCAGCGAAGGCAATACGATCGTCGAAGATGTCGCCCCGGCCGTCGCGGTCATCGTTGATGCGGAAGGCAACACGTCCTACAGCTTCAGCAGTCTCCAGGAAGCACTTGATTTCTTCGCGGCTCAGGAAGACGGCAATACGGTCGTCCTGACCCAGGATGTCGTGGAAGACGTCACGCTTCCGGAAGGCGTCGCGCTCCAGACCGGCGATCATTCCTACACCGGCACGATCACGTCGGCGGCGGACGACAATGAAGTCACCTTCAACGGCGTCACCTACGGCATGAACGAGCTGGAAGTGGAAGGCAACCTCATCCAGAATCTGGAAGATGCCGAAAGCGTTTCCTTCTCCGAAGGCGGCACGCTGGCGGTCGGCGACATGATCTACACCTCCGGCAACGGTGACACGGTCGTTACGATCGACTCCGTGACCGGCGAGCTGACGATCACCCCCGGCACGAACGATACGATCACCCGCAACGGCGTCACGACGAAGGCGTCGGTGGAACTGACGATCAACGCAGCCGGCGAGCAGATCGACTTCATCTACCAGGAAGGCAATAACCTGATCTTCAACCTCGGCAAGGCGACTGCCGGTGTCAGCTACACGTTCGAGTACAAACTCGATTCGGACGGCGACAAGCGCTGGAAGGAGATCGATGTTCTGATCTCCAGCGAGGGCGAGATCATCATCGAAGCCGGTACGCGGACCTTCCGTGACGGCAAGAAGTACGATTACCGTCTCAAGGCGGACGACGTGACCGTTTACGAGAGCGAGATCACGGTCAAGACGCTGGAACGCCCGAACTACCAGACGAAAACGACCGGTACGGTCACCTTCACGGTTACTGCGAAACAGCGCAGTGCCTATCCGACCGGAACGTCGATCAACATCCGCTACAGGGTCCAGGCTGTCGGCGGCAAGTGGTCCAACTGGTACGAAACATCGCTTGACGAACTGAAGCAGAATGGTGCTGCGGTCGTTGAAAATGCGGACGGTTCCTGCACGGTCACGGTCTCCGATCAGTTCGCCGGCGGCAACGTTCAGTTCAAGGCGTTTGCGGATGGTTTCATGGATCTGACGACCAACACGCTGTATCTGGATTCTCAGTCGGTCTCCAAGAGCGTGCGTCTCCAGAAACCGAAGACGCTGAGCAACCCGCAGCTCCGCATGGATGCCACGGGTATCGTGAAGTCCTTCAAGGGCGTCTCAAATGCGTCGGCCGAGAACTACACGTACCAGCTGATGTACAGTGATGCGCGTAACGGCCAGTATGTGACGCTGAACTTCACGACGGAAGAGGAGATCCTCTCCATCACCAGTGAAACGTGGACCAGTCTTGGATTTGAAACCGGCGATCAGATCTTCCTCGAACTGACGGCGATCTCGACGAATCCGCGCGACTTCCTGAGCTCGCGTGTCGTCAAGGTCAACTTCCGCCTGAAGTTGAGCTGATGTAAATTCCAGATCCATGCCCGTCGCTCTGGCGGGTAGGACGTGAGTTAAGACAGGAGAGCATTCCGCGGAAGGCTCTTCTGTTTTTTTATGGCGTCATGAGAAGGTCAGAAAACAGAAAAACTCCCGCCGACGATCTATCGGTCCGAGAGTTTTTCAATTCCGTTGAAAGCTGGATGCTGTTTGGACGCCGGGTCAGAATTTTTGTTCCGGGACCGGCGGGATGTATGGCGCGGCGGATGGAGACGGCTGTGCTATGGTGCCGGCTGAAGCATTACTTCCGACTGCGGAGTGGATCGGCTGCGGATACGCACTCTCGACCGGAGAAGCGAGCGGCATAGGAGCCGGAGTATTCATTGGCGTGCTGCGTCCGGCGATCAGAAGTGCCACTTCGGCAAACTCCTCACGCACTTCCGGAGCCACCCGTTCCAGACGCCGTGCCATATGCGCGACACCCAGTCCGTTTTCGACTGCCGTTTCGGAAAGACGTCCGAGAAATCCTGCGACCTGATTCAGATTATTGTCCGCCACGTTTCCGACGAGCGGCTGAAACGTTTTCGCGAGTGTCTCGACTCCGTTATTTTCGATCTGCATGAAGGCATCCAGACGGATCGCGAGCAGCTTCTCACCCAAAGTACTCTTCACTTGCTGATTCTGCAGGACCATCAGACCGCTGCCGGAGACTTTCTTCGGGAACGGAACGCCTTCGTAAGTGCCGTAAACGTAGATGAGCATGAGTTCCGGAGAACGGTACAGGCATTCGATCTGCCCGCGCGTTCCGGCCTGATCCTCCATGTAGAAAATATCCGGACCCACCTGGCGAAGCATCATTTGGCTGACGCCCATCAGTTCCCAGATATTCACCATCGTGTCCGGATGGTACGTCATGAAATCGTAGAGCACTTTCTCGCACGGCACGATCTGGACAGGGAGACGGCGGTACATCGAAACGTTTTTCAGTACGTCCAAGACCTTTTGCTGTGCATCCGGCGTCAGACGCTTGAAGGGGATCTTGCCAAGGATCTCTTTTCGGCTTTTTTGGGAAGCGGAGGCTTTCTGATAGTCTGACGCACCCAGGACGGTGATTTCCGGTCCTGCTGCTGTTTGGGAGGTTCCCGGAAGCATCGACTGTCCCGAACAAACTCCGAAGAGCGCGAAATTAAGCATCAAAACGCTCAAAAAACCGTAAATTTTCCAAAAATTCCTTTTTTTCCGCATATCGTCTGCCCTTACGATAAAATCAATGAAGGAACAAAATTCTTTTTCTTATTTCCTATTTCGGCACCCTCTCCCTTTTCCCAAAGTCAAAATGTTCCGATTGTACGGAATTTTCCAAATCTGCCGATAAGACGTTCCGGTTGTTCCGGTTAGTTAAAATGCGCAAAGTTTAACGATTCTAGATTTATTCGAAGGACTCTTTTCGGATCCATCCGCCTAAATATATTTTTTGTGCCGGTCCATTAGCCATTTTATGCTTCAGGTAAAATTTCAAATTATTTTCTCCCCCCGTCTGGAAATTTTCTCAAAAAATGGTAAAATGAAAGGATAGTTGAACTGTCTTCGGACTGATATTTTTATTAATTAATGGAGAAGCTCATGGAAAACCACAAAAAAATCGATCCGTTCAATGCGCGGACCACATTCGACACCGGGAACGGTCAGGCCGTTCTTTACCGACTTTCGGCTCTTGAGTCCATCGCCGAGCTGGACAAGCTCCCCTACTCGATCCGTATCCTGCTCGAGTCTGCGCTGAGAAACTGCGACGATTTTGAAGTCTGCGAAAAGGACATCCGGAACATTGCGGCCTGGACGCCGAACGGTGAGCGGATGGAGATCCCGTTCAAGCCGGCTCGCGTCATCCTTCAGGACTTCACCGGCGTTCCGTGCGTGGTGGACCTTGCGGCGATGCGCAGCGCGATGGAGCGTCTCGGCGGCGACACGAAGAAGATCAATCCGCTCGTTCCCGTCGATCTGGTCATCGACCATTCGGTGCAGACGGACTATTTCGGTTCCTGCGATGCGTTTGCGAAAAACCTTGAGCTGGAATTCCACCGCAACAGCGAACGCTACGCACTTCTCCGCTGGGCGCAGAACACGCTCGACAATTTCCGTGCCGTCCCGCCGAGCATGGGGATCATCCACCAGATCAACCTTGAGTATCTCGCGAAATGCGTCTTCCTGCAGAAAGACGAAAACGGCGATGAAGTCGCGTTTCCCGACACGCTCGTCGGCACCGACTCGCACACGGTCATGATCAACGGACTGGGCGTTCTCGGCTGGGGCGTCGGCGGGATCGAAGCGGAAGCCGTCATGCTCGGTCAGCCGCTCTACATGCTGCTTCCGGACGTCATCGGCGTAGAACTCACCGGCAAGCTCAAGCCCGGCGTCACGGCGACGGACCTGGTCCTGACGATCACCGAGATGCTGCGTAAAGAGGGCGTCGTCGGAAAATTCGTCGAGTACTTCGGTGAAGGCGTCCCGACCATGAAGCTCGCCGACCGTGCCACGCTGGCGAACATGGGGCCGGAATACGGTGCGACGATGGGATTCTTCCCGATCGATGAGCAGACGATCGACTATCTGCGTCAGACCGGACGCACGGCCGAGGAAGTCGCGCTGGTCGAAAACTACACGAAAGCGCAGAAACTCTTCCGCACGCCGGACGCGCCGACTCCGGAGTACACGAAAGTCCTTACGCTGGATCTTTCGACGGTCGAACCGTGCCTCGCGGGTCCCAAACGCCCGCAGGACCGCATCCTTTTGTCGAACATGAAGGCGAAATTCGCGGAATCTCTTGCCGCGCCGGTCGAAAAACGCGGTTTTGCGCTGGATGAGACGGCCGCGAAACGGACGGGAACGGTCGCGAACGCGGACGGAACGGAAAGCACGATCGGTCACGGTGCCGTGGTCATCGCGTCGATCACCTCCTGCACGAACACGAGCAATCCGGGCGTCATGCTCGCCGCCGGTCTTCTCGCGAAGCACGCGGTAGAAAAAGGCCTCCGCTCGAAGCCGTGGGTCAAGACTTCCCTGGCTCCCGGAAGCCGCGTCGTGACGGACTACCTCGACAAAGCGGGCCTGAGCGAGTCTTTGGACCAGCTCGGATTCCAGACGGTCGGCTACGGCTGCCTGACGTGCATCGGAAACAGCGGGCAGGTCATTGAGAACGTCGGAAAAGCCGTGACTGAAAATGAACTGGTCGCGTCGGCGGTCGTGAGCGGAAACCGCAATTTTGAAGGCCGCGTCAACCCGCTCGTGAAGGCGAACTACCTCGCCAGCCCGCCGCTGGTCGTCGCTTACGCGCTGGCCGGGACGGTCGATTTTGATTTCGAGACCCAGCCTCTGGGAACGGATCCGAATGGCGAACCGGTCTACCTGCGCGACATTTTCCCAACGAACGAGGAGATCGCCGAGGCGGAAAAGACCTCCGTACTTCCCGAAATGTTCGCGAACCGCTACGCGAGCGTCTTCGAGTGCGACCCGAACACGACGGACGAGGGAATGAAACAGTGGAACGCGATCCCGGCAGGAAATTCTGACCTTTTCCCGTGGGATCTGAAGAGCACCTACGTTCAGGAACCGCCGTTCATGACTGAAATGACGGCCGAATACGACGCGGAAAAAGACTACTCGATCCGCTCGGCCCGCGTCCTGCTCGCGCTTGGCGACTCGATCACGACGGACCACATTTCCCCCGCCGGCGCCATCAAAAAGGACAGCCCGGCTGGTCTGTTCCTGCTCGGAAACGGCGTGGAACAGAAAGAGTTCAACAGCTACGGTTCCCGCCGCGGAAATGACCGCGTGATGACGCGCGGCACGTTCGCGAACATTCGCCTGCGCAACTTGCTCGCACCCGGTACGGAAGGCGGCGTGACGCGCTTCATGCCCGGCGGCGAGGAAATGTCCGTTTACGATGCTGCCGTGAAGTACCGTGAAGCGAACGTTCCGCTCGTCGTGCTCGCCGGCGCGGAGTACGGGACAGGTTCCAGCCGAGACTGGGCGGCAAAAGGCGCGTGCCTGCTCGGAGTGCGTGCGGTTATCGCGCAGAGCTACGAACGGATCCACCGCAGTAATCTGGTCGGAATGGGCGTCCTTCCGCTTCAGTTCCAGAACGGTGAGACCTGGCAGAGCCTCGGCCTGACCGGTGAGGAAGTCTTCGACATTGCGTTCGACATGAAGACGCTCCAGCCTGCGCAGACGCTCACCGTCACGGCGAAAAAGGCCGACGGCGCGGCAGTCTCCTTCCAGACGACCGTCCGCATCGACACGCCGGTCGAGATCGAGTACTACCGCAACGGCGGCATCCTCCAGACCGTCCTTCGCAAACTGCTCGCGAAGTAAGTGAAGCAGAGCAGACGCAGGATCCACGGGAAAGTTTCGGCTTTCCCGTGAAGACGTTCACACGAAAACGAAAAGCCGGAAGATTGCGAAACTGACGGCTTTTTTGCGAGATCTTTTATCTTAAGGAGAGTTCCAATGCGTATGCGGAAGGATCTTTTATCCGGCAGTCTTTTTCTTGCGGGATTTTTTTCATTTTTTTTCGTTCTTTGGTTCCAAATCGCAGTTTCAGCTTCCGAGCCAGGAACGTTTCCTACGGTCCAAGTCCAAGACGACGCGATCCGTTTTCTCGCTCCGGACGGAGAGGCGGTTTTTCTCATTGACGGCCTGAAATTCAACGGAGAACTGAAATTTACCTCATGCCGAGAAACGGAAGATGGATTTCAGCTTGAGCTTGGGGTCCCGAAAGAGCGGACGGAACTTCAGAAAGCGTCCGCGTGTCTGACGGAAGAGAACGGGAAAGTCACGATTCGTTTTCAGCTCGTTTTTTCCGACACGGAAAATGGAAGAAACGTGAATCCGTGGAACGTCATGGTCCGGCGGCAGTCACCGCTCTCGATGGGTAAGGCAGGGAAACTTGAGAAACCCGTTTTTTGGGAGAGACCGACCGAAAAAACCGCGTCCGGAACTCCCGGGACACTTTTTGAGCGATCCGGTGGTACATTCGCGCGCTGGCATCTCGGAAAGACGGAGATCTGGGAGAAGATCAACGGAAATGCCAACTGGCGCGATCCGTGGGCACAGCACATGACGGTGAAGCCGGTGGAAAACGCGGCCTCCAGAACGTTTGAGGGGACGGCAGAATTTCTCCTCACCGCACCGCGGGACGGAAGCACGGTGTCCGCGGAATCGGTCAGCGCGTGGATGGGGCGCGGGGAACTTTTGGGACTGACGGTTTCCTCATCCCAGCCATTCCACCTTTGGAAACCGGGAGAAACGCCGAAATTCACGATCTGCGCGGACTCGCCGAACATTCAGCTCCCCGCCGGACGGAAACTTCCAAAAATGCTCCAAATCCGCTGGACAGTCCGAGATTTTGATGGAAAGATCGTGGCGCAGGGAACCGAAAAACGCGCTGATTTTGCCCAAGATCCAGTTTTTATCCGTGAGGTCACGCTTCCCGCGGACCTGCCGCGCGGGGTCTATTTTCTGGACGTTTCCGCCAGAGGATCCATTCCCAAGACGAAAATCAAAACGAAAGCATCTGGTCAGGAAGCAGGCGGTGAGACTTCTTCGGCTCCTAAAGCATTTGCCCGCACGACGTTCGGCATCCTTCCCGACTACGAATTCCAGCATCGCGAACGGAGCATTTTCGGTCTTGCCGCGTCCTTTAACGTTCCGTCGGAATCGGACGTTTTCCGCCTGATGGACCGCATGGGAGTTCGGTGGCTCCGAAACGGCGATACGCGGGTCTTTGAACGGGAATTCGGCGGCATCGCCAATTCGCATGAAGGGATCTCGCGCGGGAAATTCCAAAATGAGCCGGAGGAAAAGGCGGCGTGGATCCGCAGTGCTTTGGAAAAAATGGCGGAACAGAAAAACTTCGGCTGGGAACTCGGCAATGAATGGAATATGACGAAACTGGAAAGCGGAGAGACTGCGGATGAGTGGACTCATGAGTGGCTTCAGCCGGTCTGGAAAGCACGAGAGAACGCGGAGCCGGAGATTCGAAAGATCCAGATCTTTTCTCTTGGTCTGGCCGGCCCGGACCTTCCGTACCTGCGCGCGATCGCGGAAAATGGCGGGTGGCCGATGCTTGACGGCGTCTGTCTTCACCCTGGTCGCGGAAATATTACGCCGGACTGTCTGGACGGCTACTGGAGTTTTCTGGGGGCGATCCGGCGAACGAAAAAGCAAATGGCGGAGCTTGACGAAAAGTATCCGGAACTTCCCGATGGCACTCCATCCCGGACGCCGAAAAAACCGCTTTTCCTGACGGAGACCTACGCGTGCACGCGGCCGCACCATTTCTGGTACGATTCCCAGCGTCAGGCGGCGGAAAACGTCGTCCTTTCGCACGTTTTGGCGATGGCGGAAGGGATCTCCGGCGTCTTCTGGTACCAGCTCCACGATTCGGTCTGGCACAATGTCGGTGGAATGAATGAAAACGACAATGAGTACTTTTATGGACTTCTCGACCGGCACGGCGCGGTGAAGCCGTCTTTTATCGCGTACTGCACGATTTCCGAGGCTCTGGATGGCGCGGAATTTCGGAAGTACGGTGCGTTTTCTGTTCCGGGAATGAGCGATTCCGCCCGCGGTCAGGAACCTGGCATCATAAAGTACGTGACGTTCGAAACTCCGCGCGGTCCGCTGGCTGTTCTTTGGTCGCGTGCGGATGGTTACGTGCAGTCCAAGGCCCCGGAAAAAGGCGAGTTTTTCGTCACGCCGGAGCCGTGGGAAAGCCACTGGAAAACGGTCCTTCCTGTTCGTCTCGCAGTTTCGAAAAAGTTTCGGACGAATGAGGTCATCGTTCTGGACTGCCTCGGAAGGAAAGTCGAAATGTCCGTCAAAAAAGCAGGTGATCGCCGCAGGCTTGAGCTGTCGCTCACTGGGGCGCCGCTTTTGATCTACGGTCTGGATCTTCGGCTGCTTGAAGAAATGAAGTAAGGAAGAGTAAGGAAGAGTAAGGAAGAGTAAGGAAGAGTAAGGAAGAGTAAGGAAGAGTAAGGAAGAGTAAGGAAGAGTAAGGAAGAGTAAGGAAGAGTAAGGAAGAGTAAACGCACGGAGCTTCCATTTTCAGGGAAGCTCCTTTTGTGCGGTCTGATCCGTTTTTTTCTGTTTCGGAATCACTATTTTGAATCACAGTTTCCGGGATGGGAATGTGCCGGAAGCTGGAAAACTGCGGGATCAGTTTTCTTCCTCGATACTCAGTTCCTGCCAGAGTTTTACGTTGGTTTTGATGCCGTGGATGAAATTCGTGAGGCTGAAATGCTCGTTCGGACCGTGCGCATTGTCGGTCTTCTGCGAGTAGGCGAGCATGAGGACGTTCGGAGTGAGGCGGCGGCTGAATTTCGCCACGATCGGGATCGAGCCGCCTTCGCGTGTGAAGACTGGTGCGCAGCCAAAACCGAATTCCATCGAGCGTGCCGCAGCTTTCATGCACGGACGCTTCAGGTCGATCAGAAGACCTCCGGATTGGGCTTCGACGTCCAGTTTCATGGTGATGCCGGGCGGAAGCTGTTCCTGGATCCAGCGCGAGAGTGCCGCGGTGAGCCATTCTGCATCCTGATTCGGAACGAGACGGAACGAGAATTTCGCGGAGGCCCATGCCGGAATGATCGTTTTGCCTCCTTCGCCTTGGTATCCGCCCGTGATGCCGTTGATGTCGAACGTTGGCCGGATCGTGATGCGCTCATGGACTGTCATGTCTATTTCGCCGACACCGTCTTCTACGCCGACGCTCGAGAAAAAGCCTGTATCATCAAACGGCAGGAGCCGCATCGCTTCGAGATCTTCCTGCGGCAGACGGCGAACTTCGTCGTAAAAACCGGGGATCTGGATCCGGTGATTCTCGTCGTGCATTTTCCCGAGGATCGTGCAGAGCACATTGCACGGATTCGTTACGGCGCCGCCGAACATTCCGGAATGAAGATCCTGCATCGGGCCAGTCAGCGTCAATTCGTAGGCCGCGATGCCGCGCAGACCGCAAGTGATCGACGGGAAACCGGGCGCGAACTGGGTCGAATCGCTCAGGACCACATAATCGCACGCCAGCAGATCGGCATTCTCTTCCACGAAGAGAGCCGCGGTAGAATCACCGCCTTCTTCGTCGCCTTCGATGAGGAACTTCACATTCAGTTTCGGTCGGTTCGGCTGTTTCATCCAGTACGCGGCCGCGGCGATGTGCGAGTAAAGCGGTCCTTTGTCGTCGGAAGTTCCGCGACCGTAGAGACACCCGTTTTTCTCTTCCGGCTCAAACGGACTCGCTTCCGTCCAAAGGTCCAGCGGGTCTACAGGCTGAACGTCGTAGTGCCCGTAGATCAGAAGCGTCGGTGCGTCTTCGATCTTCGGCGATTCCGCGTAAACCATCGGATGCCGGCTCGAAACCGGGTAAAGCGTCACCGAAAAACCGATCTTCGTCAGACACCGCTCAAGCCATTCCGCGGCACGCTGACACTCTGGTACATACTCTTCCTGGCAGCTGATCGACGGGATCTTTAGGAATTCGATCAGTTCATTTTTCAAATTTAACGCATTTTCTGCAAGATATTCTGAAATAGGCTGCATTTTTTTCTCCTCAAAACAGGGACCCCCGGTAGTTTTTTTAGGTAAATCGGGTATAATTACTAAAAAATTGAGCGAATCTCCGCCTTTTTCCTCCTTGCCATTTTTATGGAGGTGGAAATGCCGTTGGTGTGCCGTTGGTGTGCTGCTGGTGTGCTGCTGGTGTGCTGCTGGTGTGCTGCTGGTGTGCTGCTGAAAAAAAGCAGATCGGAGAGCGGCTCAGAAATTCAGAATGCAGTTTGATTTGGAAACAGTCCTTTTGTGTGAGCTTGAGACAGTTGATTTAGAAATTTTGATTTAGATCCTGAAAGGAGTCCGCAATGGAAAGCGAAACCATTACGCTTACAGAGGAAGTGCAGCAGGTCAAGACGAAAGAAAAAAATCAGGAAAAGACGAAGGAGCGAAAAAAACGCCTTCCCCGTTTTCGTATCATTTTGTGGAACGATGACGACCATTCTTTCCAGTATGTCGTGAACATGATGCATCGAGTTTTCGGTTACGATAAAGCGCGCGGCATGATCATCGCATGCGGAGTGCATACGTGCGGGAAAACGCAAGTTGCACTTCTTCCGCTTGAGCTTGCGGAGCTGAAACGGGAGCAGATCCGGAATTTTGGTCCCGACCCGCTGATCCCCGGCAGCGTCTCGTCGATGTATGCGACTTTGGAAGAGGTGGAAGAAAACGGAGAAAGTTGAGAGAACGGAAAATGCGGAACCCCGGACGGGGTGTTTCGTGAATGTTTGCAAGTTTCGCAGCGCAGGCCGTTGGTGGTCTGCGTTTTTTAATTTTGACGAAAATCTCTGACATTCTATTTTTGGAAACATGAAAGAAGCGCAAAATGTCAGGATATTTGGAATCCCCCCCCTTTTTTTGATGATTATTTTTGCTAAAATAGAGTCAATTTAAATAAAATATTTCAGGCAATCAAAATAAACTGCGTAAAGAAGCACATGACGAAACGAAAAAAAGAAAATTGGGGTTCCCAGCTTGGCGTGATCCTTGCTGTGGCCGGCAGTGCGATTGGCTTGGGAAACTTCCTTCGTTTTCCCGGACAGGCGGCGTCTCACGGAGGCGGTGCCTTCATGATCCCCTACTTCATTTCCTTCCTGATCATCGCCATCCCGCTCGCCTGGTCGGAATGGTCGCTCGGCCGGGCAGGCGGACGCCGCGGATTCAATTCCGTGCCCGGTATTTTCGGTTTGGCCAGCTACGGCAAAAAACGCTGGGCGTATATCGGCGCGCTCGGAGCCTTCCTTCCCGTTAGCGTCAGCATGTACTATCTGTTCGTGGAAGCATGGTGTCTTGCCTTCGCGATCCAGTATCTGACGGGCGTTTTCGCAGACCTGGGCATTCACCTTCCTTCGTTTCTTGCGGGAACAAACGGAGCAGGATTTCGGCTCGGTTCTGCAGAATCCTACTCGCAGTTTTTCAATGAATTTGCCGGTGCGAACGGAAACGGTACCCTTTATCGAACCGTAGACCTTGGATGGAAATTCACGCCGCTTCTGGGCTGCACGATCTTTTGCCTTTTTTTTAACTACTATTTGATCTACCGCGGGATCACCAAGGGGATCGAAGCGTTCTGCAAAGTCGCGATGCCGATGCTTCTGGTCTGCTCGCTCCTCATTCTGGTACGCGTCCTGACGCTGCCGGATCCGACCGTCACCCCGGAAAATCCAGCCGGCATCCCGGGACACAGTTTTCTGGATGGTCTTGGATTCATGTGGAATCCCAGTCAGCCCGGTAAAACGCTCTGGGACTCCCTCGCGGACCCGGACGTCTGGCTTGCCGCGACCTCTCAGATCTTCTTTTCCGTTTCCGTCGGATTCGGTCTGATCGTGACGTACGCCAGTTATGTGCGTCCCAAGGCCGACATCGCACTTTCGAGCCTCACCGCTACAGTCAGCAATGAATTCTGCGAAGTCGTTCTTGCCGGCATGATCATCCTCCCGCCCGCCATCATGTTCCTGGGAACTTCCGGCGTCGAAGGAAATCTCGGAATGTTTTCGCTCGGATTCAACGTCCTTCCGAACGTTTTTGAACAGATGCCGTTCGGGCAGTTTTTCGGTTTCCTTTTCTTCTTCCTCCTCTTTTTGGCGGCCGTGACCAGTTCACTGTCCATGGTCCAGCCCTCCGTGGCGCTGCTGGAGGAAGGACTGCACTTCGGACGGAAACGCAGTGTCTGTCTCACGGGCGTTTTTTCGACGATCGGAGCCGTCATCCTCTGCCATTTCTCGACCGGAATGTACGCTCTGGGGACGTTCGATTTCTGGGTCGGAAACTTCGGGCTTTTCGTCCTCGCGACGTTCCAGACGTTCCTCATCGCGTGGATCTGGGGAACGAAAAACATGCAGGACGAACTCTCCGTAGGGGCAAAGATCCAGCCTCCGGCCTGCATCGGGTGGGTCCTGAAGTACATTTCCACGCCGTACCTGATCCTCATTTTCATTTTCTGGGTCTGGAAAGAATCCGGAACGTATTTCGGAGAGATCCTGAAGAATCCGGTCGCACAGCTCGTCGTGGGCTTCCTCCTTTTTTCCGCACTCTTCTACGTTTTCGTCACGCACCTGGCACTGAGACGATGGAAGCGCGAAGGAAGATCCCTCACGCTCTTCCTGGATGAGAAAAAACTTGACGAGAAGGATGCGGGTCCCGGTGAGAATGGACACGTTCCCGGAAATGTTTCGGAAATGGAATGCAGACCACAGTAAAGAACCAAATTTAAGTAAGGAGAAAAGAAATGACGATCGGCGGCTGGATCTGTATGCTGTTGGCAGTGGGGACCGTGGCGGGACTGTTTTCGTGGTGCTGCTTTAAAGTGGTCACGATGAAGGATGAAAGTGATGAGGAAGGGTGAATGATGTGCGTCCGAAGAGCAGGCTGCTGCTTTTCGGATCCGCCTCCATACTTCGGCAGCTCTGCTGGACCTTCTACAAAAAAACGACCGAAAGTGTTTCCTTCGGCCGTTTTATTTGTTTTTAGTTCAGGACTTTACTGAATTTTTTAGTTCAGGACTTTACTGAATTGGAATTCAGTTGCAGACCGGACCGCAAGCCGGAACCGGAGCGCAAGCCGGTTCACAAGCCGGTTCACAAGCCGGGGCGCAGGGACCGCAGGCCGGTGCGCAGATCGGGCCGCACGGAGCAAGAGGAGCGAGGGCGTTGCGGAAGAAACCTTTGAACGGAGCGCACGGAATGGCGCACGGTTCGCAGCCGACGACGACGTCCGAGCAGGCGGGTTCGCAGACCGGGCCACAAGCGGGAGCCGGAGCACAGGCCGGAGCGCAGACCGGAGCCGGAGCGCACGGTTCACAAACGGGGCCGCACGGAGCGCAGCACGGTTTGGAGAACAGTTCAATGAAGAAGCCATTGAACGGCGTGCAGATCGTTTTCGCACACGGATCGCAGGCCGGAGCGCAGACCGCGTCGCAAGCCGGAGCCGGAGCACAGGCCGGAGCACAATCCTGAGCCATGGAAATGCCGCAAAGGCAGAGAGAAAACAGTGCAGCCAAAACAAAACGTTTCATAATAAAAAACCTCCAAAGGTAAAATGAAATTGAACCGAATCCCTGGTCCATGATGTTTCAAAAAATGCAAAGAATGAGTCCTTTGCTCGTTAAGCCTATCGTCCGGTATAGGTGGAATCTTTGGTATAAACGGAATTTTGAGAAAAAAATGAAAAAAAATTAAAATCCGAATTCCGATTGACGAAAATGGGTAAAATTTGACGCCGAAGCGTACATTTTGCCAAGTACGAAATCTTTACGAAATTGCACCGAACATCACAGAAAAATGCCGATTATGAAGAAAATTTGGAGAAAACAGGCAAAAATACTTGCCAAACTCGGAGATTTGGGGTAAAATATAAATAAGAAATCGGTGAGAGGTTTCCAAATCAAAATATTTTATTCAATCAGGAGTTTCATGATGAAAAAATTCGCAGCGATCATGCTCGTTCTTTCGATGGTGCTCGTGCTCTCCGGCTGCAAAAATCGGGACACGGCCTGCCGATGGACCCCATTCAAAAAAGATCAGACGGTCTGCTACACGCCGTGCAACGTGGATGACGTTCCGGTCGTCGACGAATGCTGCCCGCCGTGTGCGACGGTGACTCCGGGCTGCTCCAGCTGCTCGATGGGAACGCCGGTCGCTACCGTTCCGGCTGGCTCTTCCATCCCGGTCGTTGAACCGATCCCCGGAACCTGAGTTTGAGAGGGACTTAGCAGTTTGAAAACACACTGTCGGTCTGTTTTGTGACGGCGGTGTGTATTGTGAGTGATCAAAAAAAGGGAAGCCGCATTTCTTGTGCCGTTTCCCTTTTTGTGTTCTTCGTTCCTGTTCTCCGATCCTGTGCGTTTGTGTGTACGCTGTTTTGGCGAGATAGTTTAAAATTCCTGAAGGAGATCCATCATTTTCCGGTCCATTTTCAGTCCGTGCCAGTTCACGTACTGCACGTCGGAGCGTCCGCTTTCCATCACGCCGAGCGAACCGCGGAAATTCCACATTGCCCAGCCCCAGCCTGCTTTTTTCCAGTTGGACATTAGGTCGCGCAGCCACGCGAGGACGGTTTCGTGCGGTGTCTGATTGTACGCGCCGAATTCTCCGACCATAACTCCGCCGAAACGCTCCCACTGTTTCCACGGTTCTACATAGTTCTTCCAATGCCATTTCGCGTCGCGTTTTTCCAGTCCATCCCAGAAACCGCGTCCATTCTGGATACAGAATGCCATCTCCATCGCCGGGGAGTTCCAATCGCTTGAGATCTTCTGTACGGTCTCCTGCGGAACGGCATCGCAGCGGAAACCCGCTTCTTCGATCGAGAGCCAGTCGCCGGAGGTCACACGAAGCTGAACTGCCGCAGTGCCGGCGGGAACGCTGAAAGTCTCGTCTTTATGGTAGATGTTCTGGAAGCAGTTCCACTCTGGTTTGTGAATGACCTCGGTCCAATCGCCGGTTCCGGGACCGGGACGGTATTCACGGTCGAAAAGCGTGCTCGTCACTTTTCCGTCGGCGTTTACCGCTTCCGCGACAAACCGGGCGAAAGAAGAGACTTGGCGGATCCTGATCCGGAACAGGCCAGTACCGCATTGAGGAGCCAGCCGGAAAATAGTCGGCGATTTCTGCTCTTCGCGGATCCCGGCTTTTCCCGGATAAAAGATCGTTCCGCCCGTCGCCAGAACGCTTGGCCATTGCGGCGGGTCTTTCATGTCGCGGAGATACTCACCCACCCACGAAGCGCGATAGTGCGAGATCTCCATCGGCATGTAGCCGCGTGTTGCCTGTGCGACTTGGAGTTCCGCAAGTTCCATCGTTGGTTTCGTTCCCCACGACATTCCGTCGCAGATGATGAGCCGTTTGGGATCTTCGGCTCGGATCGCATCGCAGAGCGTTCGGTGAACTTTCATGAAAGGGGCGAGCTCCACATTCGACGGCTCGTTGAAGAGATTGAAGCTCAGATTTTTCTCGGGGATCCCGGCATACCGTTTCGCGAACGTCCGCCAGTGGAGCGCGCAGACGTCCAGTGCCTCCTCACTCTCCCACACCAGTTTCTCTTCCTGCGGCTTCGCCACGGTGTAGCCCGGTGCACGGTGAAAGTTCACCATCGTGTGGATCCCGTACTTTTCGCCCCACGCGATCGCCTCGTCGATCTCTCGGAGCGTTTTTTCATCAAATTTCCGCCAATCACCGTCCGTGATCCACATTCGGTAATCCATCGGAAGACGGACGAAATTGAATCCCAGATCGCTGATCATGCGGAAATCGTCCTCGAGAAAGCGCGTGTTTCTTCCATTGAACTTTTCCAGAAGATTGAATCCGCGCCACCGGGGAAGTTTCCGCCACGAAACGTCCGGAAGCGGTTTCGTTCCCGCATATTTCGCAGAAGCGGAGTCCAATACATTCGGTAATGCGGCCCCAAGGGTCAAAAGGGCCGTCTTTTTGAGAAAATCGCGTCGGTCAGCAGTCATGGTCTTTCCTTTCATTTCAAAATGGAAACGTTCTCTCATGATTTTTCCATTTTATCAGATTCCCCCAAAAGATTCAACCGGGGGTACCGCAAGCCTCAGTAGGATGGTATTTTCGTGACCCCATTTCCACGGATCACAGAGCTGAAAAAGAAGTAGATCCAACAAGAAAAACGAAAAGAGCTCGCGATAATTTAAAATACTGAAAAATTTTCGTGAAATTTACTTCTTTTCTTTCTTTTTGTGTTTTTTCCTGTGTGTTTTCGTATTTTTCCGCACTGCTTCCGCGGTGGACCGCAAGTCTGTAAAAAAACGCAGGATCCATAAAAAAAGAGAGAGAAACGTACATTCAAATTCTCTCTCTTTCATTTTTTTCAGGCTTTTCGATGCACATTGGAACTACTGCTGACGCTGTATCGCATAGTCAGCGAAGCCCGTGACGGCACGTTTCGCATCCGAGTTCGGGAAAACGTCCAGACACTCGACCGCTGTGCGGATGTGTTCGATCGCGGACGCGCGCACGGAATCGTAGATGCCGAACTCGCCGAGCAGGGTGCGGATCTTCGCGTACGTTGCCGTCTCGAGCCGATTTCGTATCTCGTCTTCCAGAGCCGCACGGTCTGCGGGGGCCATTGCGCGGAAAAGACGGATCATCGGAAGGGTGAGTTTCTGCTTTGCCAGGTCGGAACCGAGAGTTTTCCCCATCTGCGCTTCGTCGCCGAGAATGTCGAGCAGGTCATCCGCGATTTGGAATGCCATGCCGAGGTGCCGTCCAAATCGTGCGGCACTTTTGATCCGCGGGTCGTCCGAGTCTGGAAGAGCGGAGGCTATTTGGGAGGTTTCCGCATCTGGATGTAATGCGCAGAGCACGCCGAGCCGGCAGCCGCACTCAAACAGAGCGGCCGTTTTTCCCGTGATGATCGCTTCATACACTTCTTCCGTGAGGTCGAACCGTCCGCGGGAACCGACCTGGCGCATTTCTCCTTCGCAGAGTCGGCAGCTGGTTTCTGCCACGATCCGGTTCACCATTGGATTATTGAGCTGCGCGACTGCCAGCATTGCCCGTGCGACCATGAAATCTCCCATCAAAACGCTCGTTTCATTGTTCCAAACGGCATTAACGGTGGGAAGGTGACGCCGCTGCTGCGCGTCGTCTAGAATGTCATCATGCACGAGCGAGGCCGTGTGGATCGTTTCCAAAACCGCACCGATCACGTGGTGTATGGGAAGGATCTTTCCCGTCATTCGGGCAAAGAGAAGATGGAGGGCTGGGCGCATGCGTTTCCCGCCAAGGCGAAATCCGTGTCCTGCGACCTGATGAATGAACGGACTATCACTTTGGAGGAAATCCTTGAGCAGGCTTTCCACTTCGGTCAGGTCGTTTTGAATGACGGCATAAAAATCCTGTAACGGCGCCGGCAATTGGCTCACAGAAAAGTTTTTTTCCATATGTCCCCCTACATTTCCAGTAAAAATATGATTCATTATACCAGATTTCTACAAAAAAGACAGGGGGGCGTTTTATTTTTTTGATGCTTTCACGATTTCCTGTTCAAAAAATACTTTTTTAGCAGTGTGTCTTTCTGTATTTTAACGAGAGTCTCTAGTTTTTTCATTTTTCCTAATGCGCAAAACTGTTTTAATTGGACGGGATAAATGTTTTCATTGGAAAAATTAACATTTCTTTTACATTTAGTACAAGAGATACAGGGTGAATATTTCGATATTGGAAATAAAAGAACGATTCGGATTTGGGAATGTTTTTTTGAGTACCGTAGGAAATTTTACGAATTTCCATTTTTACCAGGAAGGTTTTTTAGAGATCAGGGAACGATTTATGCGAAATCATCGACTGAAATATTTGTTTTCAATTTCGTTCATCCTCCTGTTCGTCTGCGTTTCCCAGACCCTCGCACAGGGGATCATGTTTCGCGGCTCAGGAGCAGTGAACCAGAGCATGGGCGGTGCGTCCACGGCAGCTCCGCTTTCCGCGGCCGGCGCGCTTTACTGGAACCCGGCGACGATGAGCCAGTTTTACGGCACGTCGATCGACATTGACCTTGGTATCGCCATGCCGGAATCAAGCATCAGTTCCACCTTGCCGGCCGCTTACGGTGGGCTTGGCGGCGGAACGACGGAATCCGACACCGGCGCGATCCCGATCCCGAACGTCGCGATCGTTCGCCGTCAGGAAGATTCTCCGGTCGCGGTCGGTTTCTCCTTCGGCGCGACAGGCGGAGCGAAAACGAATTATGAATCCGCTCCTTGGTACTCGAACCCGATCCTTTCCTCCGGTCCTGTCGCCCAGCTTGGCGGTGCGGAAGTCGGTTACGGAAACCTCAGCTCGAGCGTCCAGATCCTTCAGCTCGGCGGCCACATGAGCTACTCCCTGACGGAAAAACTTTCCTTCTCGTTCAGCCCGATCCTCACGATCGGTGAGATCGCCTGCGACCCACTCTATCTGGTCGAAGGCCATCAGACTCCGGATACCGCGATCCACAGTCCCGGCGGCCGTTACGTCTGGGGAGCCGGCTTTATGGTCGGTATGTTCTACGACACGCAATGCGGCTGGCGTTTTGGTCTGAGCTACAAAAGCCAGAACTGGATCGAACCGATCGAATTCAACACGACCTACGGCAAACAGACGCTCAAACTCGACCTGCCGGCTGTCCTTTCACTTGGTTTGAGCTACGACGGATTTGAACGCTGGCTCTTCGCGTGCGATTTCCGCTACTATTTCCACGAAGACGCCGGTTTCGATCAGGTCGGCTGGAGCGATATGTTCGCCATGAGTCTCGGTGCGCAGTACCAGCTGACGGAGCGTGTAGCGCTGCGTGTCGGTTACTCGATGAACGAAAACCAGCTCGACAGTCTCTTCTCCCGTGCCTGCATCGCGGTCCCGCTCATTCCGCAGCACGCGCTGTTCATCGGCGGATCCTACCGCTTTGATGAACACATGGCCTTCCACCTCACGTACGGGCACGTCTTCAAAGCAACGGCCAGCGGTCCGTTCGGCGGTCCGGCAGCTGCCGCACTCGGCGGAGACGTGACTATCGCAGCGGAAGCAGACGAACTTGCCGCCGGCGTGACGTTCAACTTCTAAAGATCGCTTGGGATCCAGAAAAAAGATCCTTAAAGATCCAAGACTTTCCGGATCATCCGGACGATGTTTTCGGAAAGTCTTGAGCTAAATTCCTCCTATCTTCTCTAAATTTGCAAAATTTTCGATTTTTTCAGTTCTTTCACCCTTGCGAAAATTTCCATTTCATGCTATACTCTAACATAATTTTGAGAAACGGGCGTTCCGTCTCTCACCTGACTCAAACCAAATCGACCTCATGCTCACATATATAATCCGACGAATACTGATTGGAGCCCTGACGCTGTTTTTGATCACGCTGATCATCTACGGTCTGATCCGCCATATGCCGGGAACTCCTGTGACCCAGATGGAACTTGCCGATCCGGGACACGTGCTCTCTCCGGAAAATGAAGCGATGCTTAACAAACTTTACGGCCTCGACAAGCCGTGGTATCAAGCCTACTTCACGTGGCTTGGAAATGTGTTATGCGGAGATTTCGGCGATTCTTTCGTGCAGAAAAAGCCCGTTTCCGCCATCATTGCCAGCCGGATCGGTCCGACGCTGCTTCTTTCCGTCACGTCGCTGACGCTCACGTACCTTCTCGCGATCCCCATGGGGCTTTTTTCTGTCGTGAATAAAGGGAAATTTTCCGAGCGTTTGCTAAGTGTACTGTTGTATGTACTGTACTCGGTCCCCAGTTTCGTCGTCGGTATCGGACTGCTCATCATTTTTTATCAGAATCTCGGCTGGCTTGCTCCTGGTCTGCATGATTCCGGATACGAAAATTTTACTTTCTGGGGAAAAGTCGGCGACACGGCAAAGCACATGATCCTGCCGGTCATCTGCTATTCCTATGCGTCGCTGGCGTACCTGAGCCGATTCGTGAAAGCGAACATGGAAGAGGTCATTCGTCAGGACTACATTCGGACGGCACGCGCGAAAGGTGTTTCTCCGCGAAATATCGTGTTTCACCATGCATTCCGAAACACGCTCATTCCGTTCGTCACCCTTTTGGGACTTTCGCTTCCTGGTCTGCTTGGCGGCTCCATCATCATTGAGCAGATCTTCAACTGGCCCGGTATGGGGCAGGAATTTTTTAAGAGCATTGCAGCTCGCGATTACCCGCTGATCATGGGAATGACGCTTCTTTTCTCATTCCTAACGCTGCTTGGTCAGCTGCTGGCGGACATTCTTTACGCCGTCGTTGACCCGCGCGTGAAGCTCGACTGAAAAACGGGTGACTGAAAAGCTGAAAACGGGTGACTGAAAACACGAACGAATGAACGAAAAGAACTGAGACTGAATTACGATGAAAAAATCCCAGAAATACAAAAATCAGGTTTCCTCAAAACCGGCTGAAATTTCGATTTGCGGGCAGTCCGCAGAACCGGCCGTTCAAACCAGTGCGGAGGGAGCCAGTGTAGGGAAGGCTCGCGGATACTGGGCAGAGACTTGGGTCCGATTCCGTCGGCGGCGTCTAGCCATGACGGCACTGACGTACGTCATCCTCCTTTCGCTCGTTGCGATATTTTCGCCCATGATCGCAGGGACAAAACCGATCATCTGCAAATACAAAGGACAGATATACTTTCCCTGCATGGGGTACTTTTATCCGTCATGGGAAAATCCGGTCTTCATCCATGATGATATTTCGTACGCCTATCCGCGGCGTCTGAAGGAAGCCGATCCGGAAAGCTGGGCCATTTTCCCGCTTGTGTACAATGACACGACATACCGAGTCCGCGAGAACGACATGCCTGGCCGGCCGGAAAATCCCTACGGTGCCAGCGGCGTACCGTCATTTCAGAATTTTTGCGGTACGAATATCTACGGGTATGACGTCTTCACCATGCTCGTGCACGGAACTCGAACGGCACTGCTCGTCGGATTTGTTTCGACGGGTCTAGCGGCACTCATCGGTATCACGCTCGGTGCGATCGCGGGTTTTTTCGGAGGCTGGATCGACATCGTCATCAGCAGAGCACTGGAAGTCGTTATCTGTGTGCCGACGCTCATCATGATCTTAGCGTTCGTTGCCGTCATTGAAAACCCAAGCATCTGGCACGTCATGGTCATCATTGGGTTGACGAGCTGGCCGAAGATCGCGAGACTTATGCGCGGTGAATTCATCAAGCTGAAGCAGAGTGAGTACGTCGCTGCTGCCCGTTCGCTTGGAGCAAGCCGATTCCGGATCATTTTCCGGCACATTCTTCCGAATGCACTCGCGCCGGTACTCGTCCCCATTACGTTTAGTATCGCGGCTTCCATTCTGATGGAGAGCGCACTAAGTTTCCTCGGGATCGCCACGTCCAGTTCTGCGATCAGTTGGGGCGGGATTCTGCATAATGGGCACCAGAACCTTGCGATGTGGTGGCTGACCCTCTTCCCCGGCATTCTGATCTTCCTGACGGTGCTCGCCTACAACCTGATCGGTGAGGCGCTCCAGGAAGTCACCGACCCGCGGCAGCGCGGTTCTAGGTAGGCTGCGGAACCTAAAAAAAGCGCAGATCGTCAAAGCGGCGGTCTGCGCTTTTTTTAGGGGATGATCGAGCTTTTCAACTGACTGTGTGCTGCCGCCGACAGTGTAGTCTACTGCTTCTGAAAGTGAGGCTCAGGATCGCTCATCCCGTTTCTCGTTTTCATCGTCATCATCTTCATCTTCATCTTCTTCTGGAAAGTCTTTGCCGTTGAAAAATCGTCCGAAGTCGGGCTCTCTGCTGGATCCATCGTCAAATCCGTCTTCAAATTCATCCTCATCGTCCGTATTCCATTCATCTTCGAATTCTTCCTCGGACTCCCACTCGTCTTCTTCGGACTCCCACTCGTCTTCCTCGGACTCCCATTCATCTTCTTCGGACTCCCATTCATCTTCTTCGGACTCCCACTCGTCTTCTTCGGACTCCCACTCGTCTTCCTCAAAAAACTCGAGTTCCTCAAGCTCAATATTCTGTCCGTCCCACATTTCGGAAAGATCGAAATTGGCTTTTTGGATGAGTTCATCGTAGTCGATCTCCTCCCCGTCATTTTCACTCCGTGACCTCATGATAGCAGTGAGGACTGCAGGGGTCAAAAAGTTGGTGAAGACGATCATCGATTCCCGCGGGCTTCCATTGATGACGTTTTTCATGACGAGGTCCATGAGACTGCATAGCTGATTTTTGCGCCCAAGAACTTCCTCACGAGCCAGCACGGATCGGGAGCGCTGAAGTTCCTCGTCGAGAAATTCCGAAATTCTGGTGAGGATCTCAAAAAGGGTTTTGGGGGCCTCCCGCAGACGCAAAAAAGCGAGTTTCGGTTCGTAGATCCACGATTTGGACGGAGTGGTTCCCGCATTTTCCAGTTCCGTTCCGTTTTCTTGCTGCGCATGACGCGGGAGCGGTTTTTGAGACGGATCTGTGTTTGAGACAGCAGTTTCCCGAAGCATTCGACTCATTTTTCTTTCGACGGGGTACTCCTGTTCGAGGATCTCAAGCAGATCCGCGCAATTGATGATGATCGGAGCTGTGAAATTCTTTTCGACGTACCAATCATTCTGGTGACCGTCGGTATTGGTCTCTGTTTCCGGGGTTTCGAGTGCCCAGTAGTCGCTTTCCTGACAGCGCAGAGGCCGATTTCGGTCACGTTCCATGAAACGGAGCAGCTGGTTCAGGATCTCGTAGAGTCTCTCGGTCTCTTCGGGTGAAAGGTCGTTTCGTTTCTCTTCCTCGGCCTGGTCGAAATCTTCGGAGAGGTCTTCATCCCAGTTCTCGATCCAGTCCTCATCCAGTTCCGCTCCCAAAGCTGCCGCCTCCTCACTGTCACGCAAACGGATCCGTTCTTTCGCCAATTCATCCTGCTGACGCAGTTCTTCTTTTAGTTCGCTGAGGCTTTTTTTATCGAAGTTGAAGTAGTTCCAACGGATCGTGACCGGCTCATCATTTTCTTTTTCTGGAAATGGAAAAGAGAGGATCTCATCGTTCCAGAACTGGATCTTCGGAACACTGCGGAATTCAGGAAAATCGGAAAAAATGTCGGATCGTCCCGTCTCTGTTTCCGCAGGCGCACCATTTTGCGCATTCGTCTCGGTTTCTGATTTTGAGGAAGTGCATTCTGCCCGATCCTCTGACCGTTTTGCCTCTTTTTTCGTCTGGAAGTTTCCGTTCAGGTCTGAGTCTGAATGAAAATCGGTCTCAAATTCCTGATTTCCTTTGAAATTTTGCCATTTTTGTCTCTGAATGGCTCGCCGCATCTGCTGCCAGAATTCACGGATGAGATGCCGGTCGTTTTCAGAAAATTCCTCGAGTTCTTCATCTTCTGCGTCGGTATCGCCGATCTCGCTGATTTCCTCCTCGGTGTCGAGATCCTCGTCATTTTTTGCATTCGGATCACTTGGGGAGTCTGCTTCCGCATCTTCATCGGCAGACTCTTCGTCCATGCCGTCGAATTCCATCGCCTTAAGTATATTTTCCAGATCCATCCATTCTTCATTTTCCGAGGGATCTTCAAAAGAGCTTTCCTCTTCTTTCCAAGAGTCTTCGTTTTCTTCACTCTCACGGAGTTCATTTTCCCCCGAATTTTCTTCGAGTTCCCTTTCAGACTCAGTTTGCAGTTCTTCGATATTCTTCCGCAATTCCAGCGCATCGACGACAGAGTCTTCATCGCCGCTGTTTCGAGCCTGCCGCAAAGCCTGTTTGACTGCTTCTTCTGCTTCTGAAAACTTTCGCAAACGGCACAAAGCCTGCGCGCGGTTCAGGTGCGGTCTCGCCCATTCCGGTGCGAACTGGATCGCAGAATCTAGATATTCCAGCCCTTTTTCCAAATCGCCGAGTTCTGCGAGGATGTGTCCGAGATTATTCAGTGCGGGAACATATTCCGGCTGGATCTGAACGGCACGGCGAAAGTCTCGAAGAGCCTGCGCGATCTTCCCCATGCTTGCGAAAACACCGCCCCGCAGATTCAGGATCCGGATATTTTCCGGTTCAAGACGCAGAACTTTATCCATCGTTTCTTTTGCCTTGAATTTTTTATTCAGAAGCAGGTACGTCATGGCTTTTTCTGCGAGTACCGAGGCTGCGTTCGGCTGGTTTTCAAGGACTTTGTCAAATTCCGCGAGCGCTTCTTCATGCCGAAAAAGCCCATTCAGCGCCAATGCGCGGGCAAAATGCGGATCATTCGAAACGGGGTCTTCCTGAAGGACGCGGTCGAAATCTGCCAGAGCTTCCTCGAACCGACGGAGATTCAGTTTGGCCGCACCGCGCTGAAAGAGCGCTTTCAGGTCATTCGGGGACCATTCAAGGATCCGATCGACGGCTTCGACGGCTTCTTCGGCCCGATGCTGCGGCATCAGGATCGCGATTTTCTGGAAAAGCAGTTCCGTATTTTTGGGAGAATGTTCCAACGCAGTATCTAGGTCAGAAAGCGCGGCTTCATGGAGGCCAAGCGAACATTTGGCTTCTGCCAGATGCTGAAACGCCAGGAAATTGGCGGGATCCAGTGCTGCTGCTTTTTGAAAATCCACGATCGCAGCTTCCGGCTGTTTCATGGCGAAACGGATCCGCCCGCGGATCACGTACGTTTCCGAGCGTTCCGGTTTCTTTTCGATCAGGAAATTCACATCTTCCATCGCCATTTCGAATTTTTGTGCCGCCAGTGCCGCGAGACACCGCTGAAAGTAGAAGTGTACGGAATCCGGTTTTTGAGCGATCGCGGTGGTCAGGAGCTCGACGGCGTTTTCCCATTCTTCGAGATGAAGATACGCATCCGCTATCCCCGACTGTGCGGTCGGATTTTGGGGATCGATTGCCAAAATTTTTCCATAAAATTCTTTTGCGGTCTGAAAATCCCCTTCCGCGGACGCGATTTGAGCGCGCAGAAGCTGAAAGTCTGTAACCTCTGGGGACTCATTCAGAAGCGGATCCAGAATTTCCCGCGATTCGGCGAGCCGTCCGAGTGCGTGCAGACAGACGGCTTTCAGGAATTTCATACGGGGCTGCTCTGGCTGAAGTTGAAGTGTGGTATCTGCGGCATGCATTGCTTCGGGGTACTTCATGAGCGAGTAGAAAATGACGGCCAGTTCTCCCCAGGCGTCTGCGGAATTTGGATCGATACGAAGTGCCTGATTCAAATCGCTTATCGCCTTTTCGTTTTCATCTTTTTTCCAGTAGGCCATTGCCCGCGCACGGTACAGCGGGACCAGTTTTTTTCCTTGTGCGATCTGCTCGGATGCAAACTCTAAAAGTGCCTCGTCCTGCTGAAGTTCCTGAAGGATCTGGAGGATCAATGCTGTCGCGGCGGAGGCGTAATCGTCGAGTTTTAGGCTTTTTCTCAGGTACGGAAGTGCCTCTTCTTCACGTGAGAGACGCCAGAGGATCTCGCCGCAATGCCATACACACGGGAAAAGTTCCTCTGTTTTTTCTTCCAGTTCTTGGAAATCCGCCAATGCGGATTCCAGTTTATTCGCACGGTATTTTTCAAGTGCCAAAAGATACCGGGCCTCGTGCAGCTCCGGATCCAGTTTCAATATTTCGCGGCAGTAAAAGAATGTATCGGTACGATGTTCCATTTCCGACGTGAGAAATGCGAGGCGTAAAAGAAAGCGCGAAAAGGATCTCGAAAGGGATGGCGAGGCCATGACAGCTTTCATGGCAAGTGTTTCTTCCGGGGTGAAAGAATGCAGTGCACTTGCCTGGTCTTCTGCATCTTCTGCCGTCTGGTCTTCTGCCGTATCCGGACTGTGACGGAGCGTATCGGAACCGGCTGCTTTCACGTCTGCATCTGCTTTTACGTCTGCATCTGCTTTCACGTCTGCATCTGCTTTCACGTCTGCATCTGCTTTCACGTCTGCATCTGCTTTGATTTTTTTAAGGAAAAGATGCCGAGCCGTTAAAAATTCTATTTCCGCTTCATTCATTCTGCCAAGACGGCTGAGTATGTCTGCGAGCAGTGCGTGTACTTTCCAGCTTTCCGGAAGCATTTTGACGGCGGTTTCCACGTAACTCATCGCCAGTACTGGGGAATCGTCTTCGAGTTCCTGTAATGCGAGTCGGAAAAAGATCTTGCCGCCCAGATGGAATTCTTCCGGCATATGGAAAAGAGAGATGAGATGCAGTTCATCCGATTTTGCTGCTTCGCGAAGTCCGAGCTGGATCAGTTTTTCCGCCCGAAGTTCCAAAAGATGCCGAATTCCTTCCTGTGCGGCAGGGGTCGGTTCTTCAGCCAGTATCTTCAGCGCGTGCGAAAGGAGCGCGGCTGCAAGTTCATCGTTTCCTTTCCCTCCTGCACATTGCGCCAGTTTTTCCCACGCGAGCACATTTTTCGGCTGGAGCGCCAGTACAGCAAGGGCTTCCGTGCGCATTTTTTTGTAAAGCGGGTCCGGCACGAAAAAATCACGCAGTTCATCCATTTTGTTCAGGAGGTTTTCCATGAACTGACCGGCCTCTTTAGGATCATGCGTTTTCAGTGCGTCCCCGAAGTTTTTCAGTGCTGTTTCCTGAAGATCTTCCGGATCAGGAGCCTGGCGCGCTTCCTCAAACTCCTGGACTGTCCGTTCCAGTGCGCGAAGACGGCGTTGGGGGAAAAGGAAGTCTAGAAACCGTGCTGCGAAAGATCGTTTTTCTTTCTGATGTACCAGTTCCTGAAGCAGCTGTTCCAGTTCCGGGATTTGACTTTCAAGGAGGGTGTTTAATTCTGTTTCCGCATGGGGGTAGACTCCCTGTCGGACCTGAAGGCTCCACATTGCCCAGTCGGCATTTGCCGGGAATGGATCATTTGCCGTCTTCGGATCTGTTTGGGCGGCGGTTTTCGTCTTCATTTCCGTTTCCTTTGACGAGATGGGGGCCATGAAATTTTGAAGATGAGTTTCCGATTGCATTGAAGGACTTTCTGGTTGATGGGCTATGTGCAGCGGAATGGGAAAACCGGGGAAGCTGCACGAACATTTTGGACGCATTCCGAGGTCGGCGATCCCAAATTTCGCCGCGGTCAATTTTACGGAGGAATGGAATCTGCAAAAATTACTTGAGACCACGGATACGAAAACGTGGACGTTTTTTTGCAGAGGGGGAATATCGAGGCGTTGAAATACCCGATCGGTATGAAATGGGGAGCTTGGCACGGATCTGACGCGGATCTAACGCGGATCTGACGCGGATCTGACGCAAATTTGGCACAGAGTCCCGGCTTTCATTTTAAATTTAAGGGCAAAATCTCGCAAAATTTCCACGATTCGGGTTGATTTTTTTGAAATTTTCGACTATTTTATGAAAGCTACCATTTATCTTACCTCATTTTTTGTAAAAATCAAGCGGTTTTAGCCAATTCAGGGAAAATTTTATGCAAATTGGTATTTTGTGCAGCGGAGGCGATGCCCCCGGAATGAACGCCTGTGTGCGCGCGGTCGTTAGAACAGCGGTTTCCGAAGGGCACGAAGTCGTGGGATTCATGGATGGTTACCAGGGGATCCTCGATCAGAATTTCTTCATTGGAAGTGCCGGTTCACACCGACTTTTCATGCGTTCAGTTTCTGGTATCGTGAAGAACGGCGGCACGATCCTGCACAGCAGCCGATGCCCGGAATTTGCGACTCCGGAAGGTACTCAAAAGGCGGCGGACATCCTTGACAAACTTGGCGTAGATGCTCTCGTGCCTATCGGCGGAAACGGAACGCTGGCCGGTGCGCATGCACTCGGAAAGGTCTGGAATGGCCGGATCGTCGGATGCCCCGGTACGATCGACAATGACTTGAACGGGACGGACTTCACCATTGGTTTCAAGACGGCTGTCCAGACCGCAGTGGAAGCCGTCGACAAACTCCGTGACACTGCAGCGAGTCATCATCGAATGTTTCTTGTGGAACTGATGGGACGTCATTGCGGCTGCATCACGCTCCACACGGCGATCGCTGCCGGATGTGAGGCGGCGTGCATTCCGGAAATGCCGATGGAGATCGGCGCACTGGTCGAAAAACTGACGAACCTGAAAAAACTTGGAAAGACCTCCATCATCATGGTCGTCGCGGAAGGGTACCAGGACGGCGTTCTGACGCTCCAGAAGAAACTGGAAGAGGCGGGCTGTCCGTTCTCGATGCGTTCCGTTGTGCTGGGGCATCTGCTGCGCGGCGGCGATCCGTGCCCGGACGACAGGATCCTTGCCTCCATGACTGGGAATCTTGCGGTACGCGCCATCCTCGACGGCGAAACGGACAAAATGGCGGGAGTTCAGAACAATCGGCCCGTCCTCGTACCGTTGACCGATGCGATCGACGGCCATCGCGTCATTTCCCAGGAAGAGCTTGACCTTTTGGAGTGCCTCAGCCGTTAAGTTTCAGATCCTGCAGGATCGCAAGATCCTCCGAGATCCTGAAGGCTGGAGCTTTCCGTTTTTCCGAAATTTTCAGAGTCCCATGAACTACGATCCCACGATTTCCCCCATTGCCGGCCGGCGTCCGTTTCGCACGGAATTTCGTTTTCCGGACCTTTCTATCGGATCCGTTCCGATCGGTTTTCCGTGTATCCAGGCTGCTCTTAGCGGAGTGAGCGACTGGGCGGAGCGTCAGATCGCACGGCGTCTTGGCGCGTCTGCGACTGTGAGTGAGGTGATGCTTGATGAATTCATCATTTCTGTCACTCATGCGAAAGGGAAGAAAGCGAAACGTTTCCTTCGCGTTGAGGATGCCGACCATCCGGTAGGTGCGCAGCTCATGGGAGTTGGACCGGAAGATTTTACGCAGGCTGCGCTGAAGGTGGTGGAATGGGGATTCGACTGGGTAGACATTAACTTTGGCTGCCCGGTGAAGAAGATACTGGGACGGCATCGCGGCGGTTTTCATCTTTCGCAGCCGGAAACGGCACTCTCGATCGTTCGGAGCGTGCGTGATACCGTGCCGGCAGAGATCCCGGTCTCGATCAAAATGCGGCGCGGACTGGATGATTCCGCGGAAAGTCTGGAGAAATTCTACGAGATATTCGATGGTGCGCGTGCCCTGGGGATCTCCGTCTTCACCGTGCATCCAAGGACGGTCCTTCAGCGTTACATTGGGCCGAGCGACTGGAATTTTCTCGCAGACCTGCGAAAGTATGCGCCGGATGCCGTGATCCTCGGAAGCGGCGACCTTTTCACTGCGGAAGACTGTGTCCGCATGATGGAAACGACTGGAGTCAACGGCGTAACGATCGCCCGCGGTGCGATCGGGAATCCGTGGATCTTCCGTGAACTTCGCGAATTGGCTGCCGGCCGGGAACTGCCGCCTTTGCCGTCACTGAGTGAACAGCGGGAGGTCATCGAAGAGCATTTTGCGCTTGCGTGTGAGCTGTACGGCGAAAAACGGGCAGTTTTCAACATGAAAAAGTTTAGCATCAAGTACGCGCAGATACATCCCGAACATCCAAAAGTTCGCGACGATTTTGTGCAGTTTCGCTCGCTCGCCGATTTCCGGCAGCTTCTCGATAAATGGTACACTTAGCGCGGCGTGAAGCTGAAATAGGAACAAAATGCACTTCGGGACGAAATTTTTTGGGATTTTAATGTAAAAGTTTGGTAAATTTGGGGAAAGCCTCTTTTCTTTTTTGAGAAATCGGGTATAATACGTTAAGGTTTTGGTGTGTTTTTTTCTTTTAAAAGGAAAACCTTATGGCAAATTCAATTGAAGTCACCCCGGTCAGAAATTTATGGGACCGCCGCGCGTTTCTCCAGCTTCCATGGAGGATCTACGCGAATGATTCCAACTGGATTCCGCCTCTCCTTTGTTCTCACTTGGGACTCATCGGATTTAAAAAAGACGCCTACTATCTTCGTAACCAGATACAGACCTTTCTTGCCCGACGCGGCGGAAAAGTCGTCGGGCGTATCGCTGCGATCGTGAATCAGGGACATTTGGATCTTTACCAGGACAGCCGCGGCTTTTTCGGATTCTTTGAGTGTGAAAATGACCAGGAAGCCGCCAACGCGCTCTTTGATACCGCACGCGCTTGGCTTCGGGAAAAGGGGATCCGAAACATTCGCGGACCGATGAATCCTTCGATGAATCATGAGGTCGGACTCCTCATCGACGGTTTCCACAATCATCCGATGTTCATGATGACGTACAATCCGCCGTACTATCAGCAGCTGGTGGAGAATTACGGCTTCCAGAAGTCGCAGGACCTTTTTGCGTTCGTCGGCTATCTGGATATGCTTCCGGGCATCGTCAACAAGTACTCCGGCATCGCGGAACAGATCAAAGAGCGTTTCGGCGTCACGATACGTAAAATGGATGAGTCCCGCTTTGATGAAGAAGTCCGAATGTTCATGGACGTCTACAATCGGTCGATCTCGAACACGTGGGGGCACGTGCCAATGTCGGAAGAGGAACTCGATCAGCAGGCGAAGGGCCTCAAGACCCTCCTCGTACCGGATCTGGCGATCTGTGCAGAGATCGACGGCAAGCCGGTCGGGTGTCTGATCTGTCTTCCGGACTTCAACCCGGCCATCCGCAAGATCAAGGGACGCCTTTTCCCCTTTGGTTTTCTTTCGATCCTTCACACTAAAAAGCATTTTACGGAGATCCGTTCCGTCAGCGCAAATGTGCTGCCTGAGTATCAGATGATGGGGATACCCCTCCTGCTCATGCAGGCACTGCTTCCGGCTGCGGAAAAGTGGGGGATCAACAAAGCAGAATTTTCCTGGGTCCTTGAGTCGAACGCCTACTCTCGCGGCAGCCTTGAAAAAGCAGGTACGAAATGTGAAAAAACGTATCGTGTATATGATATTGGGGACTGATCGGGAGAAAAGATGCCAAATATTGGGAAATTTCCCTTTTTTCGATTTAATCCTAAATATTTATCAGAAATTTGCCGTTTCTTGAAGAAGAGATTGCATTTCCTCATGAAATTTCTTATGATTTTGAAACCAAATGCCAGTTTGGATACTTGCAAAATTTTCAAAATCAGGTATAATAGAAACTTTAAGAAATTCATTTTCGTTTAATCGTAAGTCAGCAGATTTTGTCCCGGTCGTTCCGGTGAGAAAATCGTGCATTGAGGTTAGCGAGTCGACACATGGCCAAATCAACAGAAATCGTCATCACTGGACTGGGAGTCGTTTCCTCTATTGGAGCAGGAACGGAAACCTTTTGGAATTCACTGATGCAGGGAACTTGCGGGATCGCTCCTTTTGAAGGATATACGCAGGACGCGCTGGTACAGGCGGGTGTTCCCTCTCCGGTCACGGGGGCGGTAAAGGAGCTGGATAAAAAACGTATCCGTCCGCGTAAAAGCATCAAAGTTATGGCGCGAGACATTCAGCTGGGAGTTGCGGCTTCAGATTACGCATGGGAATGTGCGCAGCTGGAAGCAAAACCTGTGGATCCGGAACGGCAGGGGATCGTGTATGGTGCTGCGATGATCATGGCGGATCTGGAAGAGATCATTCCGTTGTACAAAGGCGCCATGGTGAGTGACAATGAATTTGACGCCTCGCTCTTTGGAAATACGATGGATCAAATGTATCCGCTCTGGATGCTGAAATATTTGCCGAACATGACGGCCTGCCATATCGGCGTTGCCAATGACCTGCGCGGTCCGAGCAATACCCTGGTCGCCGGTGACATCGGCGGGATCTGTGCTGTGATCGAAGCTATGCGTGTCATCGACCGCGGCGCTGCCGACGTCATGTACACGGGCGGCTGCAATTCCACTTCAATGCCGCAGGGCGCGACGCACAACAGCATGTATCCGGTGACGCACGACTCGGATCCGAAAACTGCCTATCGGCCTTTTGATGCCGAACGTTCTGGGCTGGTCTTCGGGGAATGCGGTGCTTCTACGATCTTGGAAAGCCGTGCCTCTGCGGAAAAACGCGGCGTGCCTGTTCTCGGTACGGTCCTCGGATACGGTGAGGCTTCGGAGGCTGTTTGGAATTCGGCGACCGATCTCGCACCGCAGACTGAAGATGTTCGGATTAATGTTGAGAAATTTAAGGGGACTTCTATCGTCAATGCTATCCGTCTTGCGATGGAGCGAGCGGAAGTGAAGGCCGAAGATTTGGCGTTCGTCATGGCGCAGGGCCTTGGTTCGCAGTATCATGACCGTATCGAAGCGGAAGCCATTGCCGCTGCGGTCGGAAAAGACGTGCCGGTCACGTGTATCAGCAGTGCGACCGGGTATGCCTTCTCTGGTTCCTCGGCCGCTGCGGTGGTCGCGTCCGTGCTGGCTTTGCAGAATGGCACGATCCCTGCGATCGTGAACAGCAAAACACCTGCGGAAGATTGTCCGGTGAACCTCGTCATGGGTGCTCCGGCTGCGACGGAGAAAAAAGCTGCGCTCGTCATTGCGTACAATTACTACGGACAGGCGGCGGCTTTGGTCATCGGCAAGTAAAAGCTGGTTTCCAAATCTCGATTTTTTGAAGGGGACGGGGCATTTGAGAGCGCTTTCGTCCCTCTTTTGATTTTTGACCTTTTTATTTTTTTGCGAGACTATGGCACGATTTACCTGTCCGACCTGTAAAAAAGTTTTCGACAGTGAACAGACCGATGCGATGCCGTTCTGTTCCGTCCGCTGTCGGCTTGCCGATCTTCACGGCTGGTTCTGTGAGGAGTTTTCCATTCCGGTCGATATTGAAAAGGAGATCGAGCGGAGAGCGGAGGAAGGAATTTCCGATGAAGAGGCGGATCTTTCAGAAAAATGAAATGAAATGAAATAAAACGGAACGAAACGAAACGAAATGAAATGAGTTTTGGAGAGCTGAGACATGATCGGGATCATTGATTACGGAATGGGGAATCTGTGCAGTGTGCAGAAATCTGTAGAACGCCAAAACGTTCCGTGCCGTTTGGTCACGAAGCCGGAAGAAGTCCTTGCGGCGGACAGACTGATCCTTCCGGGAGTCGGTGCGTTTGAGGACGCGATCCGTTTTCTGAAACTTAGCGGGCTCGTCGAGCCGATGTTGGAGAAGATCCATGCTGGGACGCCGTTTTTGGGGATCTGTCTTGGAATGCAGATGCTGTTTGAGCGGAGTTTTGAAAATGGTGAATTTGAAGGGCTCGGCATTTTTTCTGGCGATGTCGTACGTTTTCAGTTTTCTGACGGGCAGAGGGCTGAGGCGGGCGAGAAGCTATCTGTTCCGCATATGGGCTGGAATCAGGTGACGGTCGAGCAGCCGGACCATCCGTTCTGGTACGGGATCGAATCGGGGACGCATTTTTATTTTGTGCATTCCTACCATGCCATACCGTCGGACCGTTCCGTCATCGCAGCACAAACGCACTACGGATATGATTTTTGTGCTGCTGTTGCGCGTGAAAATGTGGCCGCCGCGCAATTCCATCCGGAGAAAAGTCAGGAAGCCGGCGCGAAACTGCTTGAGAATTTCGTACGCCGAATGTGACCGGTACGGATAGGGAGCAGGGGAGCGCATCGGGGAATGCGGGTTTGAACTACTCGTCACGTTCACGGCTGCGTTCCTGTTCTTGGCGGGCACGATGCCGGCGTTTCATTTCCGCGACACTCAGTGCCGGCGTTTCTGCCGTGTTTGGATTCGTGCTTCTGGAGTACTTGGCCGACTCGCGCTGCGAGCCTTTCGAGTACGCGCTTTCGGATCGAGCCGTGCCGTTCTGGGAGGGACGGGCTTTTTTTCCTGCGTTTCGGGCCGATTTTTTCTTTGGAAGCTCCTTTTTTGCCGGAGCGTTTGGTGTTTCCCGCATCGTTTGGGGAGTGTGTTTTTGCGGTTCGAGCTGGTCGATCCTTTGCTGCAGGACGGAAGGGGTTCGTGTGACGTTCGGATCGTAGAATGGCTGGTAGTTCGTTCCGTGCCAGCTGCCGACGACGGGGATGGTCGAAACGACGAACGGAGTTTCTGTCACGTGCTGAAAAAAGGCGGTCTGACCGTTCATGAACGTAACGGATGGTGCTTCCATCGTACTATATCCATCGTAACTCTGTCCTGCCCAGCCATTGAAGTATCCGGACGTTCCGCCTCTCTGGAACTGAAATCCGCCGCGCATCCCGCTGTTCATGTCGTATCCGCCGTATCTCGGCAGATTGTTCTGCTGCGGACTTCCAACGTTTAGCGACCAGTTTTTTCCGGAGAGTCCCCAATTCGTTCCGATCGATTCGCTAAAGCTGGATCCGTTTCGCTGCATAGGATTCGTCAGATGGATCTGCTGTGCGTAGATCTCTCCGCTCGTGAAGTATGCCGACAACAGGAAGGCGAACGTTCCCCAAGCGGGCAGGAGCGCAGCGCATTTCAATGTCTTGCGGCATTTGGTTCCCGTTTTCTTCGTTTTGCAACCATTTGCCGTGCTGCGTTCTGTAGCGGACCTCGTGTTGCGGGAAGTGGGTAAAACGAAATCGTACATGATCTTCTCCTGCTGAGCATTTCAAGGATCTCTGAGTATTTGGACAATATCTCTGAAAATTTGGATCGAATGACACCTTTTACGTTTTATTATACGCAAGATCTGCAAAATTTCCAGCCTGCCGTTGACAAAAATTTTAAATTTTCTAAAATTTTCTAAAAATTTCCAAAATTTCCATAATTTCCATAAATTTCCAAAATTTCCATAAATTTCAAACTTTCTAGAAAATTCAGGAAAACGGGACAAAATTTTGGCCCCCCTCTTTTCAAATTGCCGGTTTTGGTATATAATAAATGATGGTTTGTGTTTTCTGTGTGCCGTCAGCGTCTCGAACGCGCAGCGGATCGGGGTTCAACTTCGAATTTTAGATGGAAATGGAAACCGTGAGCAGAAAGAGCGAAAGAGTTTTTTTGGGGGGAAGAAATGGGAATCCGATTTTATTGTCCCAATGGGCACAAATTGAACGTGAAGGAATTTCAGGCCGGTCAACGCGGGATCTGTCCGAAATGTCATGCGCGATTTGACATTCCGTTTGAAAGCACACGGCCTGCCGGCTCGAAGGATCTTCCGATCGCGAAGGAATGGGAAGAGCGTGCGCGTCGTGAAGGGCTTTTTCCGTTTACGAAACAGGCGGAATCTGTGCTTGACGACATCGATCTGAATCATTTGCCGAGCAGTGCAGATGCCGTTCCGAATGCGGCGGATGCGTTTGCGTCTTCTGGTTTTACGCAGGCCGCTTCAGGACTTGGGCAGCAGTCTGCGTTTGATCTTTCTGCTCCGGGAGCATCGGATCCGGTTCAGAATTTGGTTCAGGATCCGGTTCAAGATCTGTTTCAAGCATCCGATTCTCCTGCAATGGCAGTTCCTCCGGTCCAGACTCCAGCGGCTCCGCGTCTTCCGGATCCATTTGAAGGTCCTGCGGACACGGTCTGGTACGTGCGTCCCGCTTCCGGCGAACAGCATGGTCCGATCTACCGCGACACGGTGCAGACGTGGCTTCGCGAGAATCGGATCGCTGCCGACACTTTGGTTTGGCGTGAAGGCTGGGCGGAATGGAAGTCTGCGTGTGATGTTTTTGAATCTTTGGCAGCTTCGAAAAATATTTTTGGATTCTGATATTCAGAACAGAGTGCCGGGAGGGATCCAGAATGGAAGATTCGGTAAAATGGGGAAGACGCTCTGATTTGATCAAGCGGTATCTTCAATGGTCACGTTTTCCGGATCCGACGCTTTCCGACGAAGACGGTGTTTTGGCGATTGGCGGTGGGATCGATCCCGATTGGCTTTTGGATGCTTACGTTCACGGTATTTTTCCATGGCCCTGCGGCGAGCCGGACATTCCGACGCTCTGGTTCAGTCCGCATGAACGGGCGCTGATCGATCCGAAAAAATTCCATATTTCCCGCAGACTCCGCCAGACACTGCGCAGCGGACGCTTTACCGTGACGTTTGACCGGGCGTTTCGGCAGGTCATTGAAAATTGTGCGTACATTCCGCGTTCGTATGAGGAAGGAACGTGGATCACTCCGGAGATCATCGAGGGATTCTGTGCGTTTCATGAGGCTGGTTTTGCGCATTCCGTTGAAGTCTGGCGTGATGAAAAGCTGGTCGGCGGGCTGTACGGAGAAGCGATCGGGAGCTACTTTGCCGGGGAGTCGAAATTTCATCTGGAACGGGATGCGTCGAAAGTCGGGCTTGCATGGCTCGTGCGGCATCTGGAGACTCTAGGGTTCACGCTCATCGACATTCAGGTCGTGAATTCGCACACGGAGCAGTTTCAGCCGGACATCGTGTCTCAGGAAGAGTTTCTTCAGCGTTTGCGTCAGGCCGTTCTGAATATGGAAGTTGTTTTTTCGCCGGAGATCACGTGGAAAAAAGAGGACTTTTGAGACTGCCGCAATGCAAAGCAGCCCAAAAGTCCTCTAGTTTTCAAAATCGGTCCATCCGGAAACGGTGTATCCGTTTTACCACGGTTTCAGCGGCAGAACCGATCCGGATAGGTACGCACTTTCGGAAGTGCCTCAAAAATTTTTAGAAAAATGTAGCGAGCGGTTCTTTCTCGTTTTCGCATCCCCAAACTTCTTCGAGTTCCGGAAATTCCAGCCGAATGATCTCTGCGAGACGGTCACACGCATACTTTTCGCCGGCAAAATGCGTCATGAGCACGAGTCCGATCCCGGTCGCTTTTGCTTCGAGGCAAGTGTGGAAATTCGTTTCTCCGGTGAGGAAAACGTCGCATTCAAAACGCTGAGCATACTGAAGAAATTCACCTGCCGAGCCGCAGCCGATACCGATTTTCTTTACCGGCCGGTCAAGATCGCCAACGTACTGGACGTAGGGGAGTTTGAACAGATCGCGCACTTTTTCGAGAAAGAGCGCCAGCGTTCCGGTCGTTTCCCAGCTTCCCATCCTTCCCGTTCCGCCGCCGCAGTCAGGATTCGGCACAAACGGCACAGTATCCTTCAGTTTTAGTGCGTCGGCAAGCTGCTGATTGATCCCGGCTCCGGGAGCGGAATCGAACGAGGTATGCGGACAGTAGAGCGCGATGTCGTTTTTGATGAGCGTACGCAAAAGTTTTCCAGTCGTAGAGGCGGACGTCAGTTCCTTGAGTGCTCGGAACGGCATCGGATGGTGTGAGATGATGCAGTCCGCTTTCTTCTCGACGGCTTCCTGAACCGATTCGGGCGTGACGGTGAGGCAGGTCATGACGCGCGCGCACGGCTGGTCTTTTTCTCCGACGAGGAACCCGGTATTGTCCCACGATTCTGCGAGCGCTTTAGGAGCGAAACGCTCCATGAATGCACAAATATCTGAAACTTTCATTTCGAAAACTCCTATTCTATTTGGAAAAAGATCTGAAATGGATCGCCAGCGCAGACTGGTCTTTTGACGTACAGTGCACGTGTTTTCCGAAATAGTTCCGGACCTGCGAGACGACCAGTTGGGCCGAGGCATTCTGATTTTGCGAGAGGATGCCGCCAAGCGCGTGGATGATGCTGTGGCGAGTCGTTTCCTCAAGTGTCGCAGACGTGCGTTTTTTCTTTTCTTGAAAATCATCCATACCGAGCACGATTTCCGTGAGCTGCTCGGAGCTCATTTGCCGGAATGGCTTCTTTCCGAACGCGCTGGAGGGTTCACCCAAGCCGTCATTGAAGACGAGGAGAAGTTCATCCGGTTTGAGGTAAATGCTGTCTGCGAAATAGTGGAACTCGGAATTTCCATTCTGGTAGAAAAGATTCGATTTGTGGCTCATGGAAACGAGTTCGAAACTCCGATCTTTCCGTACGATCAATCCGCGAAGCATACCGACTTGGGCAAAATGGATCGCGAGGAAATTGGCTTCCTGCTGCGCGATCCCGCAGAAAAGCGAGATCTGAGCGTCCGACGCCATTTGGTGCCATAGAGTTCGGTACACGTTCCGCAGGAGATCGGAGGTGGAGTGCCCGTAGTGTGCATGACTCCGGAGTGCAGAACGTACCGAGGCGGCGAGAATGGCTCCTGACATTCCGGAGACTCCGACGCTTCCCAGTGCGAGCATGGTCTTTCCTTCCGGGAGCGAGAACCAATCGTAAAAGTCTCCGGAGACCGTATTTTTTTGGGGATGGCGTCCTCTTTCATAGGCGATGGATGGTGAACGCAGGAGGGTAGGGATCTTGCCGGTTTTTGCCCAGCCGGCGACATCCAGCTTTCCTTTTCCGGGGATACGTACAGGCTTTTGGACTTCCTGGACATTGGAGGCCGTCTCGACTTCTGCGCAGTATTTCATGAATCCGTCGTATCGGCGCAAGACTGCCTCATGCTCAAGGACCATTCCCAAATGAACGGCCATAAGCTGCGCAAGCTGGATCGTCTGTTCGCTGAAATAGTTTCCGTTCGAGAAGAACCAGATGCTTCCCATTGCGCCTCCGGGAGCTTTCAGCGGCATACAGAGACCGGAGGGAAACATTTCGGGGATCAGGTAACCGTCGCAGTAGGTCGTTTCATCCTGAATGATGAGCTGATTGTCTTGAAACGCACGCCAATCAGCCTGCGCTTCCTCCAGCGTCCGCACGGAATGCAGGAGCGTGTCGATCGAAAGTCCCGCACACGCGCGCAGTTTGAAGGTCTGATTCTGTGCATTGAAAAAGTAGATCCCGATCGCATCCATGCCAAGAACGCTTCGCATATAGTCGAGCAGTTCACGGTAACGAGCGGCGAAAAGACGGTTTTGTCGATTTCGCACATGATCCGGCATGGAAGAGTGGACCGTCAGTTCCATTTCTGAAAGCCAGAGATTGAACCGCATCAGCTGCATCTCCGCGATCAGGTCGCAAAGAGAGACCGCCAACTGTCGGGCTTCCTGGAACGGAATACGCAGCGTCATTCCTGTATCGTGCAGTGAAACGAGGCCGGACGTTCCGAGAAAATCCTTCACGTCACTTTTGCGTTTCTTTTCACTGGGGGCGTTTCTCGAAAGATGCAGGAAACCGATTGGATGATTCAGAAAATCGAGCATTCCGCAGTTTGAGCCTCCCAGTATTTTCTCAAGAAACTCTGCTTCGTGGGAAAATCCGTTTTCTGATTTGGGACCCTCCTGCGTTTTTTTTTGAGCAGAGTCCCCAGCGTTGTCAGCGTGAGACTGTGTTCTGTCAGCGTGAGACTCTATGGAGGCCGTTTCTGACCGTTGGAGCGGCTGAGCGGATGAAAACGCACATGGGTCAGAGGAGAAACGTTCCGTTCCCTCACCGGAAGTTTCGGCCTCATGTTTCCACGCGGTTTCGGGCACGCTTTCATTGAGCGTACTTTCTTTGGGCACGTTTTCGGAAATGTTTTCGGAAATGCTTTCAGAAATGCCTTCTGTGAAAAGGTGCCTCCAGAGTTTCTGGCAGCCGGACCGGATCTCGACGGGGAGCCAGAGGTCTTCTTCTTCCTCTGCTAATTCCCGTACCGTTTCCGGAGAGAGCGGACCAGAAAGCGCCCCTTCATTTTTAGGCTGGCCAAGAGTGATCGACGGACTGTCCGTCTTCAGAAAGTTGGGGAGCGAGTCAACGCAATGGTATGTGAGCATCCACCCCGTTACGTTTGAAAATTTCTTCAAAACGGACGGTAGGCTGCCGATACAGTGAAGTTCATGCAAAAAAAGCCTGGACTTCTCGAAGGCTTCGAAATCGAAGCTGGGATTGGATTGATTTGGATTCACGGATTTCCCCCGGAAATACGGATTTACTTCATGACTATTTTATCTTTTCGACCTATTTTGAAATTTTTTTTCGTATTTTGGAAAAAAGACAGAATGCGCATAATGTGCGGTTTGTTTTGAATGTAGGAATTGGAAGGCGCGGAATATTGCGAAATATTTTTCCGCTTCTCTTGAAAATGAATTCTGGCTGGGTTAAAATGGAGAATAAACGGAAATGAGGAGAGGGCAATGAGCCTCTGTCCATGAAAGGAGTTCCTATGAAAAAACTTACCTGCATTTTCATTTTCTTTCTGACGTTCTGTTTTCAGCTTCCCGATTTTCCCGGAGCGGCGGATTTGGGAACGGCTTCGAAAATTTTGGCGCAGGACAGATCCACAGAGCCTTCCGGAGCTTCAGATAAAATGCTCACGTGGCGCACGGCATCGTGGGACGGTATGGAATTACGCTTGGAGAACGGGGAACAGTTCATCGTTCAGGCTCCTTCGGAACCTGAAAAAAGCGTTCGGTTTTTCGCGCTGGATTCGGAAAAAACGCCGTTTCTTGAACCTCGCTTGGAAAAAGAATGCCTCGTCGTCGATGCGTCCCGGATGAAAACGGAGCGGATGGAAAATCTAACCATTCAGTTTTGGGGTCTAGATCCGAAACGGATGGGGGATCACTACATGCACTTCGCAGAGATCCAGGGCCCCAAAGGCGGAAAGGGCCGTCTTTTTTTTGAGGGGCAAACTCGTGAGGGAAGGCATTTCTGGAAAATGCTCGAGATCCAGCTTCAGGGGCATCGGCAGATCTTTGCGTTTGAGGAGTTCATTCCGGCGGATCTAAAGACGCTTTTTCTCCGTTACGATTTCACGACGCCCGGAGAATACCGTTTTTTCAGGTCGGAACTGCGGCATGAAGACGGGGAGAAACCGACGGAATGCGTACGCAGCCCGGAACTTATTTTTCACGTTCCGTTTGACGGCAGTGCGGAAGCCTGTACGGCTCGCGGTGATTCAGGACCTCGGCAGGAGAAGGGGATCGTTTACGTTCCGGGGCTGAACGGAAAAGCCGCGCAGTTTTCCAGTGCTGCCGATCCGCTGCTTGAGTATCCTGCTGACGGGAATCTGATACCGGAAAGCGGGACGATCTCCGTTTGGGTACGCTTAAACAGAAAGGACGCGGCCGGGCAGGAGTTCCTCGTAAAAGCGTGGCGCACGATCCTCGCGAATCCGTTTGAGGACGTGACCCGCATCGGCTCCGGAGCGCTCTGGTACTGGATCTACGAAGGAAAACTACGCGGCGACGTGAGCGATCTGCAGGATACGTACATCAGCCGCGGCTTCCCGGATGATGCAGCTTGGCATCATCTCGTTTTTACCTGGAATTCGGTCGAAAAGCAGCTTTTCATCGACGGAGACCGCCATGTTCTGCAAAATCGCGGAAAAAAGGCAAATCAGGCAGCGCCCGTCCGGGTCATGAACTTTTCGCGAATGGATTTTGAGACGTTTCTGGTCGGAAATTTTCGCGGAAAGGTTCTGGAAGGCGTGATGGATGAGCTGAGGATCTATTCCGCGCCGCTTTCGCAAGAGGAAGTCCTCGCACTCTATCGTGAGTACGCCGACGTTTCCTGCAAACCGCAGAGCCGTTACTTTTTTGAAGATGAGCCGATCCGTCTCGATGGAAAACTCTGGCACTCCGGCAAGGAGACGAAGCGTTTGCGTCTGGAACTCGTCCAAAGTGCTGGAGAACGCGAGGCGGAAAGTGCTTCTGAGGTCCTCTATTCGCGTGAGATCCTGCTGACGAAAGCGGAAGAGGACTACCTCGCAGAAGTCAGGGGACTGAACCCCGGAACGTACTCCGTCCGGATCCTGAAAGAAGATGGTTCGGCAGCTGCGGAGTATCCGATCTGGGTCTTTCATGCGGAAAATACGACGGGGCAGATCACACACGCGCCCGGTACGTCTGTGCGGCAGACAAAACGGAATCCCAGACGCCTCTGGTATGATGACGTGGACCTGAAGCACATTCAGACCATCCGTGCGGTAGACGCCATGAAAGAGGGACCGGAAGTTTTCTCGCAGGTCGGCGAGACGCGCATTGGAGAAGCGGGAGACTGGAAGTATCTCGAAACGGCACCGGTGATGGGAGACCGTTTTGCAGTCCGTTTGAATTTCCCGGAAGTCGGCAAACCGTACATTCTGGAGCTTGTTTTTCCCGACGACAAATGCCGCTCGGCAGACATTATCGTTCAGGCGTCCAAATTTATTCGGAACGACTACGATCTCCAAGTCGGCTACGTCACGGGAGACGAGTACCCAACGGGCCATCCTAAAATGGTCTTTCGGCGCTGCCTGTACTATCCGCGGGAGAAAGATTCAACGCTCATCGTCATGAATGCCCGAAACATGCCGGCGGGGGCCGCACTGTCAGAGATCCGGATCTACGCGCTGGACTCTCCGCTGCCTCAGGCTCGCGTCACGCCTGCCGAACCGGTCAATGGCTGGACTCGCCCGGTGGGGATCTACTTTGAAGATCCGGCGGTCGGGTACGATTTCGGAAATTTCGGATACGAAAACGCAAATTTTGAGACGATGCTCGACCGGCTCTGCGCATACATGAAGTACTCCGGGCAGAATATGTTTTCGTATCCGTTCGTTTGGTACGATGGACTGATCGGCGAAAAATACAATCCGCGCGAACACCCGCCGCGCTGTGCGGAAGCATTTGCGAAGAAATTTGACCGGGAAGGTCTGGAGTTCATGGCGACGATCAATCAGAACAACATCACGTTCCCCGTCCCTGCGTTTACGCGGTCCGACATTCAAAACGGCAGGCTCGGCGACTCGATCTTCACGATCCACAGTACCGGGACTCCGCATCCCGGCGGCTGGCATGATTCCCCGCCGATCTTCAATATCCTACATCCGGATGTACAGAAAATGGTCCTTCAGGAAGTGGATGAGCTTCTGGAACTCTGCGCGGACCATCCGTCTTTCAAGGGGATCGTGCTTCACCTTCCGATGCACTCGCTCAATTCACTCGGAGACATCCGCACCGGATACAATGACTACATGATCCGTGATTTTGAGAAAGAGACCGGCATTCTGGTCGACGTGGACAAGACGGATCCTATGCGCGGAAAGCTTTTTTACGAGTGGCTCATGAAAAACGCCCGTGAAGAGTGGGTCGACTGGCGATGCCGGAAACTTACCGCGTGGTATGCTGTGCTTGCGAAACGTCTCGCAGACCGGCGTGCGGATCTGAAACTTGGGATCCACTGCATCACGCCGATCCTGTATGCCCATACGGTTTACGACGAAGAGGAGGGACTCCGCGACTTCTGGCTCCAAGTCAACCGCGACATGGGGATCGATTCGCGCTATTTGGCCAAGATCCCGAATGTGTTCGTCGAACAGTCCGTTTTCCCTGCGGATTATCGGTGGATGCACGGACGAAAAGACGAACGGCTCCGGGAACGTCTGCGTCTGACGGAAGAAACACGCGGAATGTACGCTTCGCTCCTGGATGCACCGAACGCCTGGGTCCATCATTTCGACCGGTACTGGGAGTCCGACATCGCTGTGCAGGAAGAACGCGGCGGGAAGCCGAACCGCTTTCCGGCAGATTGGCTGAAGGAATGTACGTGGCGCGTCACGACGCTCAATCCTGCGGGGCATCATGCGATGAAACACTATGTCATGCCGCTGCGGTACAAAGACATTCAGGGAATCTCGAAAGGCGGATTCCTCATCGGGACGTACGGGATGGAGTCGAAACTCATTCCGTTCGTGCAGGCTTTCCGTGCGCTTCCGGCGGTAGAATTTGCCGACGTTTTGCCGAAGAAGCCCCTAGAAAAGAGCGAGACTGTCAAGGTGCGCCGATATTCTGACGGGAAAGAGACGTGGTTTTACGTCGTGAATACCGATGCTGAATTTGCAGACGTCACGCTCCGTGTGCCTTCCGGCGAGCTGATGGATCTTGCGAGCGGACGTTCCCGTGAGGTAAAGAAACGATTCGAGCTTCGAATGAAGCCCTACCAGCTGTGCTCTTTCCGAATGGCGGGTGACGTTTCCGTGGAGATCCTGGATATTCGCTAAATTTATGAGTCCTCCTAGACGGCATTGACCGATGGTATCGATCTCTGCTGTTTGGGAGGACCCATTCAGTACATGCACATTCTGCTCGTGTCCATTCTGCCGCAGAAACACGATGGGAAAATGGACGTATGCACTTCACTCCCGTTTATCTGCCGGAGTTTGAAGTCAAAATGTGAATGAGCGGCGGATCTTAGGCGTCATTTTCTCCCAGGATCTGGATCCTGCGCGTCGTGCGCCCGCAGGGACAAGGTGTTGCGTTGAAAACTCCAATGATCCCGGTCCGGAATCGAAGGAGCGATTGAGCCTCATGCGTCAGATCCGTCACGACCAGCTCGCCCGGTTCGCCGTCAGGAAGCGGCTGGAGCGTTTCGGGGTGGATGCACTCGAAGAGGAAACGGTCTTCCTGAATGTGGAGTCCATCCTGCCGACAGCATTCTCCCGCAAGTCCTGCACCGAAAAAAGCCGGATGTTCCCAATGGAGCCATACTTTTACCGGAAAATCTTTTTGAAGCGGATACCGAAGCGCGATACCGGTCGGCGTCGCAGGGACGCAGACGTTGCGGAGAGGGAGTTTGCGTTCCAGTTTCTGCGCAAGGGTCAGGAGGGCCAGCACAAATTCCGCCTCGGCACAGAGAGCGTCCACGTTCAGTGCGCAAAATGCCTCGATCGTCTCCTCCATCTTTTCGTTAGCCGTTTGACCGGTCCGGTAACCTGTGATCATCGCGGAGTTGGTCGGAATGATCTGGTTTACTGCCGGGACGGAAGCTGCGCCGATGCAGTCGATCCCGCTTTGAAGAGCAAATGCCAGTCCCGCACGTCCAAAAGCATGGGAGATCTGGACCATCTGATTGCTGCGCACCCCCACCGCGTAAAGGTATCGGGCCGAAAGATCTGCTTGGAGCTGCATGTCACGCCGAGTAAAGGCAGTCAGGAGACCATCCTGGCTCTGCACCCGGGCGATCTCGTGGCGCGGGACCGTCCAGTGCGCGCTGGGGAACTGTGCCCGTAAGTCCATGAGTGTCGTGAACGGCAAACGGCGGACGTCTTCTGGAGACTGAAAGTCTTCGTCCCGAAGCGGAGTTTCCTGAAAAAATCTTCTGTAGAGCGGCAGCGCACGCACGCGTTCCACCGTTCGGCGGAGCTGCCGCGTCTGAATGGCAGACCGTTCTTCATCCGTTAGCGTTTCCGCCTGGTTCCAGTAAAGATTTTCAAAAGGTAAACGATCAAACAGTTCCGCCATCGTTCCTCTCTCTTTCGCGGTTAGGAGACTCATTTCGATCTTGAACCTGATCCAGGTCCTAGGTCGATTCAGATCAGGTCGTAAAGATCCACACTTCCAAAAACGTTTACCCCTTTTTCGTGGAGAAGCTCCACTGCCGCGTCCGGATCGTTGAAACGGAAAACGAGGATCGCTTTTTCACGAACGTGTGACGTGAACGCGTACATGTACTCGACATTCAGATTCGCCTCTTCAATGATCCCCAGAATGTACGCCAATCCGCCAGGCTGGTCTGCGATCTCTGTCGCGACGACATCTACGGTCTTCACGATACATCCTGCCTCTTGGAGCAGCTTCATTGCGGGCTCCCAATCCTTCACGATAAGACGAAGCATTCCGAACTGCTGTGTGTCTGCCAGCGAAAGCGTCAGAATATCGATGTTCGCATTGGCGAGCATTCGGCAAACACTACTCAGGTGACCTGGTTCGTTCTGGAGGTAAACGGACAGCTGTTTGATTTTCATGAGAGATCTCCTCTTTGGATTTCTAAAAAAAATTTTTAGCTTCAGGCTGGATGGGAACCGCCGCTCATGAAAGAACGCTTTGCCTGTTCCCATTTTCTTCCATCATACTGATTTTACGGCATTCATGCAAGAGGTGGGGGACATAAATTCTCTGTTTTTTCTCTGCTTTTCTTCAGAAAATCTAGAATTTTCGGAAAACTCAGAAAAAATACGGAAACCAGCACAGTTTGCGTTTCCTAAAAAATCGGCATTTGCGAAAAGTCTTCCTCGAAAGAAACGTTTTATTTTACCCGATTCCACAGAAAAGGCACCGCAATGAAAGGCCATTGCGGTGCCTGATTCTCCTAAATTTCAGGACGGACCATCGAGTCCGTTTTCTCGATTTGCACTTCCAGCCGAAACACGGTGTTTCGGTTGATTAAAAAATAAAAACCTGAAATTCTGGAAAGTTCTCTTTGTTCGGTTCTTTTTGAGGGCTCTTCAACGTGAAAGCTGGTCGAAAAGGCGTCTGAACTTCGGCATTCGGCCCTCCAGGTAGTCAAGCCATTTTTCCGGCTTCCATAATTCAACGCAAACGGCAGCGCCCACGATGACGACTTCTTCACCGGGTTCCACTCCCAAAAACTCGCGAAATCCTTCCGGAAGTACCAGTCGGCCGCGTCCGGCAAATTGGACCGCCTTCTGTCGTGTGGAAAGGAGCCGTCCGAGCATCTGAAGCTGGTCGATCCGGCCGTTCATGTGGCCAGCAGCCATTTTGTCGCGGATGATCTGGATCCCCTGATTTAGTTTTTCCTGCCAGAGAGCCGAATTCCAAAGGCTGAGGCAGCCGGGCCGTTCTTTCGTCAGGATACACTCTTGCCCTTCGACGGAATGAGTGAGCGCGTCGCACATCTCCACGGGAATGGAGAGTCTGTAGCGTTCATCCAGCGTGCGCTGGTGTTCTCCAAGGATAAAGTCGACGGTCGGCAACATGAAAAAACCTGCTCGTGGATCGAACGGATGCCGTCATCTCAAATCCTTTTTTAATTCCGGCTGGGTGAAAATCCCACAAAATTTTGTTAAATTTTGACTAAAATGGGTTTGTTTCCCACGATTTATAGTATAACAGATTTTTGTAGGATCGCAAGGGGGAAAGTCCCTTTTTCTTCTAAATTTCTCAAAAATTTTAAGATTTTTTTGGAAAAACACAAAATTCCCTAAAGTCATCCGATCGAAATTCCCTAAAGTCATCCGATCGAACAAAAAAAGACCATCCTCATTTCTGAAGATGGTCTTGATGATTCCGTGAACCGGAGTGCGTTTAGTGCTGGAATTTTTCCGGAGCGTCCATGAAGGTGTTCAGGTTGGCTTCGCTCGTGAACATGTAGAGCTTGCCTTCGAACACGACGCTGAATTCCGTTTTCCCGACCGTTTTTTCGCCCGTAGTGTTGACGAGGACCGGGTCTGCGCCATCCATGACCGGCGTGTAGGCGTCCGGATCCGCAAGGAACTTCTGGACTTGGGAGGCACTGGAGAGATGGTAGGTCACTCCGTGGTGCATCACGGTCCACTGCGCGTCGCCTTCGACCCATTCTTCCGCATCCAGCAGGGAGACGGGGCAGAATCCATCAAGTCCTACTTGGGCGTCAGTATTGATTTCAGGCTGTTCGAACGGCGAGGAAACACGGGGAGCGGTCTCCTGAAGGACGTCTTGGACCGTTTCTTCCGATTCTACGGCCGCAGCCGTTTCCGCGGTTTCTGTATTTGCAGCCGTTTCGGCGGTTTCCGTGAAACTGCTCGGAATGACAGCGGTCTGGAAGGGGTTCGTGACCGCAGAGGCGTTTGACGCAATGTGCTGTGCTGTTTCCGCGGAGCTTGCGGCCGTTTCGTACGGATTCGTCACGTTTCCCTTCTGAGAAACGATGATGGAGTGTTCTTTCGATCCGTTCTGCGAGAATGGAAGCGAAAGGGAGTCGTCTTCCTGCTCGAGAGCCGTCGGAGCAGGAGCAAGGTCCGTATCGAGGTTTGTATCGAGGTCTGTGTCGAGGTCCGTGTCGGTCTCTTCGTCAGACTCATCGCCGATCGCCGGAGCAAGGTCGGAATCATCCGCTTCGGTCTCATCGTCTTCCGCGTCGAGGAGCGGAGAGGTCGTTTCCGGGACCGGTGCAGTGACTCCTGCATCGGAATCATCAAGATCTGCATCTTCTGCGGCCGGAGTCAGTTCCGGAGCGGAGGGTGTTTCCGGTTCTGCGAGCGGAACGAGAGCCGGAGTTTCCTGCAATGCAGGAGCCGTGGAAATGCCGGGGACCGTGTTGGTGCTGTAATCGAGCAGCGGATCGGCGGGAGCCGCAGGTGCGGGAGCCGGAGAGTTGACTTGGATCGGGACCGCATTCGGTGCTGGAGTTGCATCTAGGACCGTTGCGGCCGGATTCATTCCCTCGTAGTTCCCCATGGTCGGGGTCGGTTCCAGATCGTCGGGGACGCTGATCATGTTGGTATCGAGCGCGGGCGGCTGCGTCATCGGGGTGGTCAGAGCCGGATTCGGAGGAGCGATGACGGTAGGACTTCCCTGAGTGGGGATCGGATGTGCGCTCGACGTGACCGCCTGCGGGAACTTCTGATCGTACCGCTGCTGAGTCGGCCAGCGTCGCCACGTTCCTTCATAGTAACCGTAGTCGCGGGCGTTCGGGACACACTGTTTCCCGCCGACACACGGAGGCATCTGGCACGGGCCGGTCTCAACGACACCCATCTTGTCTTTCGGGACCAGGTAAGGAGTCTGGCGTGACGGCGGTGAACCTGCGTCAGCCGAGGAAGTCAGGATCGCGGCGCCGAAAACCACGATGGCTGCATTCGAAATCCGTGTACTTTTATTTTTTTTCATGATTCAAACCCCGTTTTCTGCCTTGGGAATGAAGTGTCAGTTTCTTCCGTGTATCGTTTGCCGGAAACGCTCATCATGCACTTAGGAGTACGGATGTTTCCGGCACTATTTTGATTTGGGTCCAGTTAAATTTTTCGTTCAGAAAGACGCGGAGGTCCATGCGCGTTGCTCTTTCTGTATTTAGGTCTCGCCGTGAACAGTATGCGTGCCGCCAGACTGGTTTTTCGCTTGGATCTCACTTTCTGCGAAGTTCACGTTTTTCGAGAATTTCCGCTTAATGCGATAGTTCCGCTTCCTGCGAATTGTCGCTTCCTGCGAAGTTCTGTCTTTTTTGTGAATTTCCGCTTCCTGCGAAATTTTAGCGTTTTGCGATTTTCCGCTTCCTGCGATTTTCCGCTTCCTGCGAAGTTCACGCATCCTGCGAAGTTCGCGCATCCTGCTGATAGTTCCGCTTCCTGCGAATGGACATCCTGCCGGTTTTCGCTTCCTGCGAATTTACGCTGCGTGCCGTTGAAACTCCTGACGTTCACCATTCCTTGGTGTTTCGGAGCCTCTGGCCTCGGCCAGCGCTGCCCACTCTTGTGTCACGCATACTGCGTCACGTCGATCAGTACCCGTAGCCGTAATCCTGGTCCACGTTGCGAATGTTTCGCGCCGTGTTGGTTCCCAGGGAAATGACGCCGCTGAGACGTTCGAACGGAGACATGACTTTGCCGATGACGTTGGAAGTCGTCGTGAAGTTGTCCTGAACGATGAACACGCGGTCGTTCGGCATGATCTGATAGTTCGTGGCCGTCGAGGCGCCGCTGGAAATGGCGGCCCAGTCGACCGGAAGACGCTGCTCGCACGCATAGTCACCCGGAGCCGGACGCGCGATCCAGATATTCTGGCTCGACAGAGAGGACATTCCGCCGATCTGAGAGATCGCATCCAGGACCGTTTCATTACCCGTGATCGGGATCTTGCGGACACTGTCGCCGTTGCCGGCTCCCTGCGTGATGACGTAGTAGCTCTTGCTGTTGTACGCCACGACGTCCATCGAAACGATCGGTGAATTCAGATAGTGTGACAGATGCTCTTCGATCGCGAATTTTGCTTCCATGAGCGTCATCCCCGCCACATGGACCGTGCCATAATAGCGAAGGTTCACCGTGCCGTCCGGACCGATCTGGTACTGGCCGTTGATCGGCTGCATCGCCGCCATCTGCGCGAGCGAAACGGAAACTTCCGGCGCACGCAGAACCTGCGTCAGGTGCGTACGGATCGCTTCACGGGCATCATTGACCGTCATGCCTTCGACACGGAGTGCACCGTAGCTCGGGCCAAGGTCGATCGTCCCTTCCGCAGACACGACATAGTAATTGTCGATTGGCTGATCGTAAAGCGTTCCCAAAACGCGTACATAGATCACATCCAGAGTCTGGAGATAGTACGGCGGTTTCGGAACCATTTTCTGAAGCTCGATCGTCACCACGTCCGGAGGCGCGATGCGATACGCCGGGAGAGACATCATGCTCAGCTCGCGCGGCGGTTCCATCTCTTCGGAAACTTTCTTGCCGAGCGGATCTTCGTAATGGTCAAACGGACGGCAGCCTGTGAGAAGGACGCTCACAAACAAAATCAGGCAAAGTCCGCCCAAAAATGGTTTCATCTTGTTTAACTGCGACATAATTGGAACCCAATCTTCGTGTTTTATACTTGATGTGTTCGAAACGCGACTGTTTCAATCGTTAAATCCCTTTTAGTGCATAAAAATATTTAAACGCACACGATCGGTACAGTCGGATTATTCATCTAATCGACAAAACCATACCAGAATCTTATGCTCATTTTTACATTCATGCCAAAATTTTTGAAAAAATCGGAAAATTTAGCATGATTGGACCTCTCTTTCAAGCTGCCGTTGGGAAAAATGAAACATTCTCCGGAATTCTGAAGAAAAAAGAGGCTCTTCCGGAAAGTGCGTACCGATCCAGGTTCCGATCTCACCACTAAGAGCACTGAAAAGACGCAGAAACACACTGAAAAGAAAGAGAGCGGAGCGGAGGAGGGAGTGAAGAATGTGGAGTGGGGGAGGGAAACTCTTTTTGATGCGAATTTCACAAAAGACTCGAAACCGTACAAGATGGATCTTTAAAATTTGAAAAAGTATCCGCGAGTTCCGAGTCTTTTCGTGCTTTTGGTGTTTAAGATCAGGATTTCCCTGGTTTTTTCAGCGGCACAGCGTGCCAGTGCGTCAGCGTGCCAGTGCGTCAGCGTGTCAGTGCATCAGCGTGCCAGTGCGTCAGCGTGCCAGTGCGTCAGCGTGCCAGTGCGTCAGCGTGCCAGTGCGTCAGCGTGTCAGTGCGTCAGCGTGTCAGTGCGTCAGCGTGTCAGTGCGTCAGCGTGCCAGTGCGTCAGCGTGCCAGTGCGTCAGCGTGCCAGTGCGTCAGCGTGTCAGTGCGTCAGCGTGTCAGTGCGTCAGCGTGCCAGTGCGTCAGCGTGCCAGTGCGTCAGCGTGCCAG
>JAFQOH010000111.1:0-5797 GCA_017403345.1 Thermoguttaceae bacterium | reverse complement strand
TTCCTCCCTCAATTCCTCCCTCAATTCCTCCCTCAATTCCTCCCTCAATTCCTCCCTCAATTCCTCCCTCAATTCCTCCCTCAATTCCTCCCTCAATTCCTCCCTCAAGTCCTCCCTCAACTCCTCCCTCAACTCCTCCCTCAACTCCTCCCTCAGCGGCATCCTCAGCTGCAGCAGCACTGACGCGTCACGATCGTGATCCCATTCTCGGTAACGTAAAATCCGCGCGCCCGATCCAGCTCCGGATCAAATCCGATCTCCATTCCCGGTTCGATCTTCACTCCAGAATCCAGGATCGCACGGGAGATCCGCGCTTTTCTTCCTATCTCGACGTCTGAAAAAAGGATCGATTCTTCCACCTGCGCGTAGCTATTGACCCGGCATCGGAATCCAAGTACGCTCCGATTCACGAACGCGCCTGAAATGATGGACCCGTTGCAGATCAGACTGTCCGTCGCCATGCCGATCCGCTCATCATGCGCAAAAACAAATTTCGGAGGCGGACAGTTCGGCTGGCAGGTCCAGATCGGCCAGTGTCTGTCGTAAAGATTCAGCTGCGGATCTGCGTCGATCAAGTCCATATTCGCGTCAAAAAAGGCATCCAGTGTCCCAACGTCGCGCCAGTAGCTCTCCGATTTCCGATTCTCATCATTAAACGGATGTGCGTAGACCGTGTACTGATCGATGACGGACGGAATGATATCGCCGCCGAAATCGTGCCGGCTGTTTTCGTCCAGCGCATCCTGGCAGAGTTTTTCAAAAAGGAACTCCGTATTGAAGACATAGATCCCCATGGACGCAAGGCAATAGTCAGGCTGATTGGGGATCTCTTTCGGAATGACGGGTTTCTCGGCAAATCCGATGACGCGGTTTGCCTCATCGACTTCCAGCACACCGAAACGCCGGGCTGCGGTACTCGTGGGAACGCGCAGGGTACTGATCGTCAGGTCCGCATGATTTTCGATGTGTGTCTGAAGAAGCCGGCGGTAGTCCATTTTGTAAATGTGGTCGCCGGCAAGAATGACGACGTACTTCGGACGCTCCCGCTCGATCGTGTAGATATTCTGGTAGACCGCGTCACCCGTCCCTTGGTACCAGTTTTCATCAATGCGCTGCTGCGGAGGCACGATGTCGATGAACTGGCCAAGTTCACGCTGAAAGTACCGCTGCCAGCCGAGATTCACGTGCCGATCGAGACTCATCGTCTTGTACTGCGTGAGCATGAGGACTTTCCGTATCCCGCTGTTGAGGACATTGGAAAGCGTAAAGTCGATGATCCGGTAGGCTCCGCCGAACGGGACGGCCGGTTTCGCCCGGTCGCGGGTGAGGGGTTCGAGACGTGAACCTTTTCCTCCGGCCAGGATGATGGCCATGGTGTTTTCCGTAAGTGCTGAAGTCATGGGGTCTGAGTCCTTTTTAGGTATAAAGGGTCAAAATGGACAAAATAAAAAAAATGGAGACGCTTTAGTCTAGCTCAACAGTCAAATTGGAAAAAGAAAGCGGATTGCAGAACTCGGCATTTTGTGAAAGAAAAGAGTCAAAAATGACGAATTTTAAAATTTTTTGGGAAAAATTTAAAAAAACGGGTCCCCCCCCATTGACGAAATTTCGAAATATGGTATATTGATGCGCACTTGAGAGATGAAGGGAAAAGTTAAAACTTTCGATCATTTTTCTAAGTGGCCTCATCGTCTAGCGGTTAGGACACGGCCCTTTCAAGGCCGCGGCGCGGGTTCGATTCCCGCTGAGGTCATTCCGAGACCTGCGTGTTGCGCGGGTCTTTTTTATTTCTTGCAGAAAGTTTTCGTTTATGAAGAAGGTTCTTGACCTGCAGCATTTCTAAAGTACCACTCTTCCAGGAATTCCATCAGAAATACCGCAAACCTTAAGTTTTTTGGCAAATCAGACCGATTCTGAAAGAAAACAAAACGTAACCTTTTCAAAATTTACCGATCATGGAGGCCGGTCATGGAAAATATTCAGAAAGTCCCGTCCCGCAGCGAAATCGCGCCGGAAGATAAATGGAACGTGGAATCGATCTATGCGTCGATTGAGGCCTGGGAAGCTGATTTTGCACAGTGGGAAGAAAAGATCGCACAGTATGCAGCCTTCCGCGGAACGCTTGGAAACGGAGCGGAAGCGGTGCGCCAATGCCTGGATTTCTGCTTTGCGATGGACCGTCAGTCGGAAAAACTTGCCGTTTACGCCTTTCTCCGCGTTTCGGAGGATGCGGGAAACAGCGAATCGATGGCGCTTCGCGGAAAATTCATGAACGCGGCAAGCCGAGCCGGTCAGGAAGAGAGTTTTCTGTCTCCCGAACTGCTCGCACTCTCGAATGAGACGCTCCAGTCGTACTTGGGATCGCCGATCTTGGCGGAGTATCAGCTTTGGCTGAAACGGCTCATCGAGGAAAAAGCGCACACGCTCACGGAAGCGGAAGAGCGCATTCTTGCCATGCAGTCCGAAATGGCGCAGACGCCGTCCGCGACTTTTGACCAGCTGGTCGACGTAGACATGACGTTCGGGACCATCACGAACCACCAGGGAGAGACGATGGAGCTGAGCCACGCCTCCTTCGGCGCTCTGCTCCGCGGAAAGAAGCGCGAAGTCCGAAAACAGACGTTTGAGCAGTTCTACGCCGGATTCGACGCACACAAAAACACGCTGGCGTCTCTCTATGCCGGAAACATCCACCAGGATATTTTCTACGCGAAGGTCCGCAATTTCCAGTCCGCGCGGGAAGCTGCGCTTTTCGATGAACGCATTCCGGTTTCCGTCTACGACAATCTGGTGGAGACCGTGCACAAGTACCTGCCGAAACTCTACGAGTACTTCGAGATCCGCCGTCAGGTCATGGGGCTGGATTCCATCCACATGTACGATACGTACGTCCCGATGTTTCAGGACGCCGAGGTCAACATTCCGTGGGATGATGCGGTCGAACTGACGCTGGAGGCGGTGAAGCCTCTGGGAGAAGAGTACGTTTCCGCACTGAGCCGCGGCCTGAAGATCGACCGGTGGTGCGACAGGTACGAGAATCGCGGGAAAGACAGCGGCGCGTTCAGCGGCGGGGGCTACGACACGTTCCCGTTCATTCTCATGAACTACCGGAAAGACTCGCTCGACAGTGTCTTCACGCTCGTCCACGAAGCCGGGCATTCGATGCACTCCTACCTCACGCGGAAGAACCAGCCGTACATTCACGGGGACTACAAAATTTTCGTTGCGGAAGTCGCCAGCACGTTCAACGAGCAGCTTCTGCTCCGTCATCTGCTCCAGACGCAGCCGGAACGCCGTCAGAGACTGAATCTCATCAACAAAGCGATCGACGAGATCCGCGGAACGATCTTCCGTCAGACCATGTTCGCGGAATTCGAGCGCGACACCCACGCTGCCGCGGAAGCCGGCGAACCGATGACGCTGGAATTCTTCCTTTCGACCTACAGGAAACTTCTGGAGCTTTACTTCGGTCCCGATTTCGCGCTGGATGAGCTTCTGTCTCTGGAAGGTCTCCGGATCCCGCACTTCTACCGCGCCTTCTACGTTTACAAATACGCGATCGGTCTCTCGGCCTCCATCGCACTTTCGAGGCGTGTGCTGGAAGGCGGAGAAAAGGAACTCGCGGACTACCTCGGCTTCCTTTCCGGCGGAAGTTCCAAAGAACCGCTGGAACTGCTCCTCGGCGCGGGTGTCGATATGCGGAGACCAGAACCGATCGCGGCCGCACTGGATCACTTCAGCGAACTGGTCGATGAATTGAAGAAAGAGATCTGATCCAACCGGAACTCCAGGTCGGTCAACGCCAAATCGGTCAACGCCAAATCGGTCAACTCCCGAAACGCTCTTCAGGATCCATTTTTCGAAGAGTTTTCGGGAGTTTTTCTTTGGCTCATCCGATCCGCCCCAAAATCTGATCCGGTTCCGGCAGCAGAAAGGTCAGGGAACGTCCCCAGACGCGGATCCCACAAAAAATACAAAAAAACACAAAACGGAATTTTTAAATTTTCAAATCGCTTCGAGACATTCGCATCTTTGCGTGAATTTCGTGTTTAAAAATTTCCATTCCTTCGGCTCCAGTTTATTCGGTCTGTTCCGCAAGTTGACGTTTCCGTGCGATCCCGGATGCAGTAAAAATCGGAAGCGAGAGCAGCAGACGCACGCACAGGAAAACCGTAAAGACCAGAATATAGTGGTCCAAAAGTCCGGGAAATCGATCAAAGATGCTCTTTCCGAAAAATGCACCGCAAATACCGCCGACACCGCTGAGAAATCCGTAGACGGCAGGCCTGGACACTTTGTCCGGTCCGGCATGATCCATCAGAAATTTCGGCAGGGCGACATTCAACCCCACATAAAAGATCCAGACCGCAGAGGCACCATACAAAAACAGGATATTCGGCATCAGGGCCGCGGCAATATAGAAAAGATACGCGAACGCCGTCAGGATCTGAGACAGCCCCATGACCCGCAGTGTTCCCAGCCTATCTGTCCATTTCCCAGCAAACGACGCAGCCAGGATCTGTCCTCCGCGAGTCATGAACGTCAGTCCGGCAACGCCCCAAAGCATGAACAGACCGTCTCTATTCGTGATCGTGTACTGAAATTTACTCCGGATCGGCTGTTCTGCCTGCGTAAAAAACGCGAAAAGAATTCCATACAATAAGACCCATTGGAAGACCGGATCTTTCAGCGGGCTCCACAACTTCCCAACAAAACGGCAAAACAGACGTTCCTTCCCGGAAGAGACCGCCGGAAGCTCTTCGGCATTCCGCTCTCCAGTTTCTTTCAGATCCGGTCCTGCATCGGTTTCCGCACTCCGATTTGGGAGCTTCCGCAAGAACCAGACACTGCCTCCCGAAAAGATCCCGGCACAAAAAAGAAATCCGGGGTAAATATGCCAGAGATACTCCGCTGGAAATTCTCTGCCGAAATAGATCTCCCGGAACGAATTGATCAAAATGCCGCACAGAAAAAAGACGCAGACTTCCCCCGTAAGACGCCATCGTTCTCTCAGCGCGAAAAAACGGCCCAAACTTTTTCTGTGAAACAGGGACTTCACCCACACGAGAAGAGTCACATACGCCAGATTTTCGCAAATATTGCTCGTGTACCATAAAATCAGGAACGGACACACAAAATATGCGGCATTTTTCCGGGAAAACCAACAGATCAGAGCAGCCGCACACAGACACACAGCCTGAAGCAGGTAAAGACCAACGCAGAGCGAACGGCAATTCGGGCACATTTTCTGAAGGATCGGGGAAAAGATCCGAAACAGATTCCCAACGATCGGCGCAATGAATGCGTGCATGGAGGCCGTTCCCCATGGAAGACCGCCCCAATGCGTGAGCAGGAGAAGGACTGCTATCCCGCTCGCAAATGCATTGCCGAGGCTCCATACTGCACTGGAAAGATAAAAGGCATGCCTGAAATTTTTCTTTTCCAATGCCGTAGATCCGCTCAAAATATCCTCCCGATCTGAAAATCATCCCCTAATTTTATCTTCATGCACCCTCTAATATTGGGACTGGTCATCCGCGCAAAATACAGCGTTCCGGTCTTTCTGTCAATAGCGATTTTCTTTATTCGGGAAATCTTTTCCTTTTTCAAGCGGATGGGAGGCGTCACGTCTCGCGTCGCATTTCAAGCGGATGGGAGGCGGCGCGTCTCGCGTCGCTTTTGGGAGGCGGTGCGTCTCGCGTCGCTTTTGGGAGGCGACGCGTCTCGCATCGCTTTTGGGAGGCGGTGCGTCTCGCGTCGCTTTTAGGAGGCGGCGCGTCTCGCGTCGCTTTGGGGA
>JAFQOH010000110.1:0-1962 GCA_017403345.1 Thermoguttaceae bacterium | reverse complement strand
GGGTCAAGGCCGGAGCGTCTTTTTAGCAAAATAAATCGGCTTCCCTTAATGGCTCGGCGGGCGGTTTCGTCCGGCAATTTGCGATAGATCGTGCGTCGACAGTCCGTGATCGTCCGATGTAGCATCTGCATGATATGAAATCGGTCACAGACAAGTACAGAATTCGGAAGATCCTCCCGGACCGCTTTCGTATACGCCGGTGAAAATGCGCATTTTCGTCCCCTTCCTACGAACGTTTTCGCTTCTGCATCCTGCACATTTTAACTCCTCCGGATGCCTCCAAAAACATTCAAAAATAAAAATGTCCTTTTTTATGGAAATTTTTCGGAGGGTGTACTTGCGGATTCCTTGAACATGGTATAAAATAGCAGCAGACATGGTTCCTCCGATCATGGTTCCTCCGATAGGGTTTTGATTTTTCTATTCTATCAGATACCATGTCTTTTTTCAACGACCCCCGGTACGCAGTTGCCGGATGAACCTAAAGAAAGCCGTTTTTTCACGAAGGACCTGCCTCATGCCTCCGCTTCGCGCAGTTGATTTGCCGCCAAAATCAGGGTGGTTTGGCTTCGGACACACCCGAAAATGTGAAGAATTCCAGAAAGCCATCCTCGCAGAACGCTCCGAGACGACAACTGCCCAGGCATGGGCTATGGCCGGCGTGGAAGAAGCCGAATGGCGGCAGCTCAATACGATCCTGAATAACCAAAACTGGTCGACATTTCAAGGCTGGTTCTTGCCGGATGACGAACTGTTTCAAATAATTATCGAATCCGACGATCTCTACCTGTTCATTTGCGAGATCGAAGAGCAGTTTCAGTGCGCGTTGTCCGCCGACGAGAGATCAGAGCCATGGCCGTTCCCGCTGACAGTGGGTGAATTTTACAAAATCATCAAAAAATCTCCTCCCGGCCCTCCAAAACGCGAATTCGGAAACTGTCTCTTTGTCCTGTTGCTCCTTTTCCTCCCGACATTTCTTGCGGCCGTCTGGTCTCTCTACATTGGCTCAAATTTTCCAACGGCCTGTGAATTTACCGCACTGGTATTTACCGTCACGATTTCCGGCGCATTTTTACTTGGGATCCTGCTCAGTTCCATTTTCGCTATTTTTACCAAACAATAAAAACATCAAAAAGTTTTTGATGGGAGTTTCTGTGATCCTGTCAATGGGGGGCAATGAAAAAATTTAATTATTTTTTCACCTGGCGGATGCTCGGCTTCTCAACGGAAGATCCAAAACCTCCTACTCTGCCTGTTTTACGAGGTCAAATGCCGGTCGGACACTGACAGAGTTCATCCTTTTTCAGCAGTGCATGCGCCTGAACGATCCGTTTTCTCATGCACGCGATTTTCAGCCGGAGACCGCTTGATCCTCGTGCTTTGAGACGCTCGGAAAATGCGCGGATCGGCGGATCAAACCGCATCGCGGAAGCGACTGCACAGTAAAGTGCCGTCTTCAGTCCGTTCCGTCCGTGGCCGACTCGCCAAACGCCGCGCATCGCGACTTTCGCGAAGTAGAACGCATCGTTTGGGTCGGATTTGTACGTCCTGCCTTCCGCATCCGCGAGGTACTTCAGACGACGCGGATTCATGACGACGACATGCTGTTCCGCCTCCTGAAGCGCACGTGCAAGCGGACGTTCATACCGGCTCGTTGGTTCCAGAATGATCTGGTCCGGGCGAATGTGCAGCTTCACATCGTCCACAAATTTTTGAATGGCTTTCGATTCGTTTCTGAACGTGAAGAATTTCTTCTCCGGCAGCGAGCACGCGACGCACAAGTCTTTGCCCACATCGATGCCGATCGCAGATCTAACGAAAATTTTTTCCGGATCCATTTCACTCCTCCTTGCATTTTCGAACAGAGTCTGCTATAATATCAGCAGTAACTCGTTCCTGTTTCTTGTCCGAGTTTACTCCGGAGACATCGGCGGTCCCAACTCCCTTACGGTCTTATTTCAG
>JAFQOH010000109.1:0-37549 GCA_017403345.1 Thermoguttaceae bacterium | reverse complement strand
CGGCGTCGCGGTCCATCCTGCCGAATATGAAAAAATGAGGAGTACTTTCGATGCGGAACTCTAAAATTTTGTCCCGGATCTGGGGAATGTGTTTGAATTTTTGCGGTCTCGCCCTGCTTTTGTTCTGCCCGATCGCGGGAAATGCTGGAGAAGTTTCGGATCTTCTGCCGGAACTGCCTGCCGAGGCGGATCCGTACCGCGTCGTGTGGGAGACGCCCGGACGCGGATCCAACGATTCGATGCCGCTTGGAAACGGTGAGGTCTGCGTCAACGTGTGGACTGAGCCGGATGGACGGCTGGAATTTTTTATCGCGAGGACGGACGCCTGGGATGAATTCGGACGGCTCCTGAAGCTCGGAGGTGTGCGCATCGCGCCAAATCTGCCGAACCCGGAACTCGTGAAGACGGACTTTCGGCAGGAACTCGACACGCACACCGGTACGATGTCCGTGCAGTACGGACCTGCGGGAGAACGGGTGAAGATCCGATTCTGGATCGATTCGGAACGCCCGGTCATCATCGCGGAGATCGACTCGGAGAAACCACTCGCGCCGACCGTCACTCAGCAGCTTTGGCGTACGGAGACCCGACAGGTAAAGATGAACGAAGTCAGCGACCTTCCGTATCGGGAAACGGTCACGTACCGCCCAGATTCTGTGGTAGAGGCGTCTGCGCTTCCGGAAGATCAGATCGGCTGGTTCCATGCGAACGGCTCGGAAACTCCCGCGTACGACCGGACGGCTAAGATCCAGGGGAGCGACGATTTTCCGCGCGTCAATCCGCTGAAAGACCGCATTTTTGGTGCGGTGATCCACGCGGACGGAGCGAAAAAGACCGACGCGCAGACGCTCACGTTCCCCTCTGGCACACGGCATACCGTGGAGATCGCGGTCCTGACGCTCCACCCGGCGACGGAGGAGAAATGGATCGCCGAATCGCAGAAAATTCTCGCTGACGCCCGAAAAATCCCGCTCGAGACCCGGTACGCCCAAACGGCACAGTGGTGGCGTGATTTCCAGAATCGAAGCTGGATCCTGCTCTCCGAGGTTCCGAACTCCGCGAAAGCGCAGGAGGCTAAGCCCCAAAATCACCCGCTTTGGACGCTCTCAGCGCATGATCTGCGGATCGGCGTGGATTCGGATGGGAAAAATCGCTTTCTGGGGCAGATCGAGTCGGTCGAAATTTTCCGAAACAAAAAGGACGGCACTCCGGATGAGTCCCTCTTCAGTAGGATGGATCTTTCTCCGCAGAGCATTCCCGGTTCGGATTCCTGGAACGTCGCCGACGGCTGGACGATGCGGGCAAAACTGCGTCTGAAAGATCCGACCTGCTGGCAGCGTATTTTCGATAAACTGACGAGCGGCAGGCAGAACGGCTTTCTCGCCGACGTGACTCCGAATGGCAGTTTGCGCGTCATTTGTGGCGAGGAAACGATTTTTTTCGACGAGCAGCTTCCGACGGACCGCGCGTTTGAGCTGATGCTGGAATTTGACCAAAAGGGGCTCTTCAAGGTCAAGGTCGACGGTCAGGAACTATTTTTTCCTGAGAGTACTTCCCGCGTTTCTGACGCTTTCCGCATCACGCGCGGATACACGCTCCAGCGGTACCTTCAGGCCTGTGCCGGCCGTGGAAACCACGCGATCAAATTCAACGGCTCGCTCTTTACAGTTCCTGCCGAAGGACGGCCCGACTATGCAGACTACCGTCTCTGGGGAACCGGTTACTGGTGGCAGAATACCCGGCTTCCGTACTATACGATGAACGCATCCGGGGACTTTGATCTTCAGCAGCCGCTTTGGAAACAGTATGTTTCGCTGCTTCCGCTAATGAAGGCGCGCGTCAAAAAATACTTTGGGCCGGACGCCGAAGGTGCGTATTTTGCCGAGTGCCTCTACTTCTGGGGCGATGTTTTTCCGGAAGCCTACGGTACGACGCCGTGGAATGAAAAAGACGATCCGCTCCAGAACAGCCGATGGCACAAATGGGAGTTCGTCGGCGGTCTGGAACTCGCGTTTATGGCTCTGGACTACTGGGAATTCACGCAGGACGAAAACTTCCTCCGTGAGACGGTTATCCCGCTGGCGGATGAGATCACGAAATTCTTTGGTACCTTCTATCATGTGGACCCGCGGACGGGCAAGCTGGACTTCACGCCGTCGCAGTGCGCTGAGACTTGGTGGGACTGCTCGGACTCCATGCCGGAAGTCTCTGGTCTCTATGCCGTTCTCTCGCGCCTGCTGGCTCTGGATGAGCGTTTTACGACGCCGGAGCAGCGTACAGCGTGGAAAGCACTTCTGGATAAACTTCCGGCACTTCCTGCCTGGATCGATCCTCAGGGGGTGAAGCGTCTGGCTCCTGCGCGTACATTCGCCCAAAAGCGCAACTGCGAGACTGGCGAGCTGTACTGTGTCTTTCCGTTCCGCTTAGCCGCCGTTGGCAAAGAAGACGATCCGATCCCGTTCCAGATCCATTTTGGAGGCAAAAAAGACGCAAAAGAAACGACTCCGGAAGTTCTCCAGGCATGGGAAAATGCCAAGGCGCAGCCCGTGAGCTACGAGCAGCTCATGGAGTATGCGAGAAACGCGCTCGAGAAACGCTGGGACCGCGGTGCGTATGACTGGCGTTACGACGACATCATCATGGCATACCTTGGCGAGACGGAAAGTGCGAAAGAATATCTCATCGCGCGCTCAAAGCGGAGTTGCCCGAAACAGCGTTTTCCCGCCTTCTGGGCACCGCCGTTCAGTTGGAAACCGGACCAGTGTCATGGTGCCGTGCTGATGGCTGCTCTTCAGGGGCTCATCATGCAGACTGACGGCGACAAGATCCTCCTTCTCCCGGCGTTTCCATCGGACTGGAACGCAGAATTCAAGCTGCACGCGCCGAAAAACACGATCGTGACCGGCACGGTAAAGGCTGGGAAGCTCGTAGAATGGAACGTCACGCCAGAGGTCCGCAGAAAGGATGTCCGGATCTTGACTGAAACGAAATGAGGAATACGGTGTTTCTCAGGCGGGATCCGAAACCGTCATGAAGCTCTCATGCAGACGTTCCCCCTGAGATCCTGTACGGAAAAACGGATCGCCGGGGAGCTCATGCGAACATTCCCGAACTGATTTTAAAGGAAAAGAAATGAAAATTTGGTGCAGAAAAATAATTTGCGGGCTCTGCGTTCTTCCGTTTTTTCTTTTGGCCGGGCTAAGTTTTACCGCGGAAATGCGGGAAAATGAGACGCTCATAGTGCAAGGAGTTTCACTGACTGCATGGGAAACGCTGACTCCAGCGGAGTATGATTCGGCCTACACACGCCTTTCGGATCCCGTTTTTCTCAGCCAGTTTTCCATGAAGCGCGGGTATCCGCTTACGCCATGGTTTCCGCTGCTTTTTCCGAAGTCAGAAGCGGAATTTCAGAAAATCGCGGAGATGCGAACTCCGGATGGTATGCTTCTTTCAGAGAAACGAAAAGAGCTTCAGCGTGACGTTGACCGGACGCTGCACGAGATCCATCGAGAACAGTTTCTCATTCCCGCACTGCGCCTAAGCCGGGAGAAAGGTCTTCTTCTTACGTACAAAGTCACCGCGTCAGACCAAATGCCGATCTCGTTCATCTGGGAGGATGGCGCTTTGATCCGCCGGGCCGTCTCCGATGGCAGTCAGGTCTCAGACTTTCTCGCAAACACGATCTCCCGACAGTGCGGCATGCCGATTCCAGGTCCCAGTCCTGAAGATCTCCTTTTGTTGCCGGATGATTTTTCCTGTGCGCGATTGCGTGCTCTTTTGGAAAACGGAGCGCCTGCCGCGGACTGTGTGACAGAATCTCAGCTTCCGTACGTTACGATGACCGTTCAGCAATGCGAAGACGGACAGGTTTTTGCCGAAGTCAGTCATGGACCGGCTGTATGGAAAGTGATCCGCCTCGGCGCGGCACGAGAGCATTTTGCGGAACCTGCCCGTAAATTTCTGGAACGTTTTGAAGCATTGGGCGGGATCGTAAGGGAATAGATCGAAAGACGGCAGGAATTCAGAAAACTTTAGGTCGGAAACCAACTGGAAATCAAGCAAAAGTTCAGCGCTGCATTCCCAAGCGGTAAAAATTTTGAAAAAAATGGGAAAAATGCAGTCAAGGTGCCCTGCCACTCCTTGCAAAAAAACAAAAAATTGCTAAAATAGGAAGAAATAGAATTGTACACACAAAGAAACTGGCTGTTTTTCAGACAGTTTCAATAAAAACGTGACATAAAGGAGATTCGCCACGGCTAAATCAAAATCCTCAAAGAATAAGAAGAAAAATCAGAATGTTGATCCAGATGTCAAGATCGTTTGCGAGAACCGCAAGGCCCGACATGATTACGAAATTCTTGATTCTTATGAGTGCGGCATCGTTTTGGTCGGAAGCGAAGTGAAGAGCCTGCGCGAAGGCCGCTGCTCGCTTGCAGAGTCCTATGCGAAGATCAAAAATGGTGAGATCTGGCTTGTCAACTGCGATATTCAGGAGTACCTTGAGGCCAATCGGCTCAATCATGAACCGAAACGCGCAAGGAAACTTCTGCTCCACCGTTCGGAGATCCGGCGGTGTGAAGTGCGAACGGCAGCAAAAGGATTTACGCTCATTCCGCTGAAAGTTTATTTTCGGAAGCATTATGCCAAAGTGCTGCTGGGTATTTGTCAGGGAAAACATGAGCATGATAAACGGCAGGCATTGAAAAAAGCGGATTCGGACCGCAGGATCAAACTCAATATGCTGCGTTACCAGCAGCGCTGATGGATCGACGGATGGCAGACTACCTTGTTCGATATGGAACCATGCGGTTTCATGGCATTTTTTCCTGGCATAATGCGAAACGGCATTTGCGTCGGGAGGAGTATGTCGTCATTCGTTCGGATCGAGGCTTAGAGATCGCACAGATCTTGTGCGAGGTGACTGAAAAGGACCGCGCTCAGTTCCCCAAAGACATTGCCTCGGGTTCGATCATTCGTGTCATGACGGATGATGATACGAATGAGTTTTCCCGGATCCATTATCACGAAACGGACGAATTCCGCACCTGCTTAAAATGTATCGAGCGACTTGGCCTAAACATGCACTTGGTCGACATTGAGCACATTTTTGGCGGTGAGCGGATCATTATTTACTATTTAGCAGACGGACGTGTTGATTTCCGTGAATTGGTAAGGCTGCTTGCAACGGAATTTCAGACGCGGATCGAGATGCGCCAAATCGGTGTACGTGATGAAGCGAAGCTGCTTGCGGACTATGGCGATTGCGGAAAAGAGTGTTGCTGCAACACGTATTTGAGGGAAATGCCGCCCGTTTCGATGAAGATGGCAAAACTTCAGAAAGCGACCTTGGATCCCTCGAAGATCTCCGGGCGTTGCGGCCGCCTGAAGTGTTGTCTGCGGTACGAGTATCCTGTATACGAGGAGCTTTTGACGCACCTTCCTCCCATTGGAACACGTGTCCTGCATGAGGGGGTCCTCGCAAGGGTGACGGGGTACGAGATCTTGGCACAGCAGGTCTACATTGAAACAGATGACCGCTTTCGCAAACTGGTCCCTGTATCCGAGCTAATGCTTCCAGATCGGCGCTTGCCTTCCAAAAAAGGAGGCCGCAGCGAGAATATGAATGGGAAACGTTAAAATTCATAAAATCCAAATAAAAACTAAAGACGATCGGTTTGTTTGGCCGATTCAGGAAAAAATTTTATGAAAAACAGGCGTGTGACGCTTGAAAAATAATAAAAATCTGTTATACTGAAATTTTCAGTAGGCAGACATTTTGTAAACGGGATGGAGTTATGCGATTCATACTGGTAGACCGGATCCTTGAATGTGTTCCGGGAGAATATATCGTAACCAAAAAGAACCTGACCTTAGCGGAAGAGTATCTTGCGGATCACTTTCCAGGTTTTCCTGTAATGCCTGGAGTGTTGATGCTTGAAGCGATGACACAGTCCGCAGCTTGGCTTATTCGATTGACAGATGATTATGCAGACAGTATCATTTCGTTAAAGGAAGCGCGAAATGTAAAGTATAATCATTTTGTTCAGCCTGGTCAGACATTGACGCTTCGCATCGAGATCCTCAGTCGTGAGCCTGGTGAGGTCAAAGTCAAAGCGCAGGGGTGGCTGGATGATGTACAGGCCCTTTCGGCACGGCTTATCCTTTCGCATCATGGTATCGGGCGCGATAATCCGAATCTTGCATGGAAAGATCAGGCGGTGATCGACGACCTGAAAAAGGTCTACGAATTGATCGCACCTCAAAAATAGTGGATTTTCGGCAAAAATATGCCGATAAAAGGAATAATTAGATAGTTTGTGTGATTTGTACTGTGGAAAATAATTCGTTTTTAGCGTTTATTGTTTCGCGGTTGGTTTTTAGATAACGTCATTTGGAGAACAAATATGGCAATTGATCCGGAAATTTTCGAAAAAGTTCAGGTTACGCTTTGTGATGCGCTGAGTGTCGATGAAGATGAAGTGACCGAAGATGCCACGCTTGTTGGCGACCTCGGTGCGGAATCCATTGATTTTCTGGATATCGTGTTCCATCTTGAAAAAGCGTTCGGCATCAAAGTTGAACGTGGTGAACTTTTCCCGGAAGATATCTTCACAGACGCGAAATATACCCAGAACAACCGTCTGAATGCTGAAGGAATGGCTGCCCTTCGCGAACGTCTTCCGTTCATTGACCTGACTGAATTCGAAAAGAATCCTGTTGTTCAGGAATTCCCGAGCCGTATGACCGTCGCTGACATGTGCCGTTTTGTGCAGCACAAACTGTCGTAATTAAGGGTGAAAGGATACCGTCATGACATGGCGGTATTCCTGTTTTGAAATTTTGAAAAGGCTTTCGTAAGTTATGCGTTGGTATTGGATCGATCGATATACGGAATTTGTACGCGGAACACGCGCAACAGCAGTGAAATGTGTTTCACTTGCTGAGGAACATTTGCACGACCATTTTATGCACTATCCGATCATGCCGCATTCTCTGGTCGTGGAAGGAGTCGCTCAGACTGGCGGGCTTCTTATCAACGAATATAGCGAATGCCGAGAGAAGGTCGTCCTTGCCAAGCTCACAAAAGCCGTTTTTTATTGCGAACCGCGTCCTGGAGATGTCCTGACCTATCGTGTCCAGGTGCAGTATCTGAACGCTAGCGGTGCTTCGATCACGGCAACAAGTCATATCGGTGAAAAACTGCATGCCGAATTTGACATGATGTTTGCCTATCTTCGAGATAATGAATTCGGAGATAAAGAGCTTTTCACGATGGAAGATTATAAGCATCTCTTCTTTAATTTCCATGTCTATGACATTGGAACGGAAGCAGATGGAGTGACTCCCATCAGTATCCCGGATTGTTTTAAGGACCCGCAGGCATCCTGATCCTCGGTGGGTCTGTCGGCTGATTTTATTTCATCTCATTAAAGAGAACCGGAGAAAAAACGTTATGAAACGACGTGTTGTGGTTACGGGAATTGGTTGTGTTACCCCTTTGGGAACCGATATTGAGCAAGTCTGGAAACGGCTGCTTAACGGCGAATCTGCTGTCGATTATATTACCCGTTTTGATGCGTCCAGTTTCCCGACGAAAATCGCTGCGGAAGTTAAAAACTGGGATCTTTCTGAAGTTGGCGAAGATCCCAAACGTTGGGCAAACCAGGGACTTCATACCCAGTTCGCCGTCGGAGCAAGTAAAAAGGCGATCGCCGACTCTGGGATCATGGATCTTTCATTGGATCCGCTTCGTTTTGGTGTTTACACTGGAAGCGGTGAAGGGCAGCAGGAATTCAATGACTTTGCCCAAATGATGATGGCCGGTATTCGCGCTGGTGAATTGGCTGGGAAAGAGTTCGAAGTCGCTGAATTTATCCGGACTGCGATGAAGAATTTTAATGCAGAAGCGGAAATCGAGCAGTCTCCGAACATGCCCGCTGCCCACCTTGCTGCGATGTTTAACGCACAGGGACCGAACAGTAACTGTCTGACTGCGTGTGCCGCAAGTGTACAGGCCGTTGGTGAAGCAACGGAGATCATTCGCCGCGGTGACGCTGACATCATGCTTTCCGGCGGAACGCACAGCATGATCCATCCGATGGGGGTTATGGGATTCAACCTTTTGACCGCTCTGAGCACGGACAATGATGATCCGAAAGCCGCGAGTCGTCCGTTTGATGCGTCACGTCATGGTTTCGTCCTTGGTGAAGGATCCGTTATGTGTGTTCTAGAAGAGTATGAACACGCTAAAAAACGCGGTGCCAAAATCTACGGTGAAGTTGCGGGTTATGGTTCCACAGCGGACGCTTTCCGCATTACTGACACTCATCCGGAAGGCCGCGGTGCGATCTCCTGCATTAAAATGGCCCTCAATGATGCAGGCGCCAATTTGGAAGATGTTGACTATATTAATGCGCACGGCACAAGCACCAAGGTCAATGACAAGGTGGAAACGCTTGCGATCAAAGAAGTTTTCGGTGAGCGTGCGTACAAGATTCCAGTCTCGAGTACCAAGAGTATGATCGGCCACATGATCGCTGCGGCAGGTGCCAGTGAGATGGTTTATTGTTTGATGGCGATGCGTGATGGTGTCGTTCCGCCGACGATCAACTATCACAATCCCGACCCGCTTTGCGATTTGGACTATGTGCCGAATGTTTGCCGTCAGGTCAAATGTGACTGCTGCCTGACGAATAGTTTTGGTTTTGGAGGTCAGAACGTTTCGATCCTCGTGAAAAAGGTCTGATTTTTAGATTTACCTGAAAACCCCCTGTCTCTTTGTGAGTCCGGGGGTTTTTTTATGAAAAAATATTTATCTTGGACTCTTGACTTTTTGCATCTATTTATGTACAATGAAATCATTCGGCTTTCCGTTTTCATCAAGAAATTTTTGAGAGGTCCCAAAATGAAAAAGTTGCAATTTGTTTTCCTTATTCTTCTTTTTTGTTTCATTTCATTAGATTCCCAAGCGCATCCTTTACAGCTTGAGATCCCTAAAGATGTACGCTCTCTTTCAGAAGCCATAGAACAGATCCAACCGCGCGGCGAAATCCTTTTGAGCCCAGGCACATATGAGATCTTAACGACGATCGAGCTTTCCAAACCACTCAAAATACGCGGTACGGGCAACGAGCCAGGGGAGGTCGTTTTGCAGGGAAAAGAGAAAAATGTCTTTTTTATACATGAAAATGGTAATGTTGAACTTGCAAATCTCACGATCCAAAACGAAGGCACGTTCCATCCAACTCCAACGCAAGAGGAGAAGGCGGAATTTGAGAAACACTCTCAAGCAATCGCCAACTCTGCGGCAGTACGGATCCAGACGCCATTTTGCAAATTCAGCGGCTGCATCATCTCCTCCGTTCATTCCTCAGGAGTCGTCGTCGAGCGAAGAGGATGCCGACCTGTTTTTGAATCGTGCAGGATAGAAAATTGCGGCAGCGTCGGCATTTGGCTTTTCCCGGGAGCGGAAGGAGTTTATGCAGATTGCAAGATCCGGAGAAACTCCAAGGCTGGAATGGTTTATGGCGGCATGGGCAGCTCTCCGAATATAATAGGTACACTTTTCAGTGATGGGCTCGCAGAAGGGATCCTCATTTGCGGTGATAGCCGAGGAGCGATCAGTTCTGAATTTCGTGCCAATGCTGGAGCCGGAATCTGCGTCCAGTCATCGTCCGCTTCTCCAAAGATCTCGAATTCACGTTTTTATGATGGCGAAACGGTCGGCATTCTTTTTCGAAACGCCGTTGGTGAAGTGTGTCAATGCGGTTTTTATGGACGTTTGACGGCAGGAATTCGTATCGAAGGTCCCCGATCTCGTGTTTCGCTGACCGGGAATTGGTTTGGTGACAAAAGCACTAGCGGAATTCTGTGTACAGAGGGAGCTGCATGCATGGTAACTGGTACGGCATTCCAAAATCAGAAGGAAGGAGTCGGCATCCAGATCGAAGGGGAAAATACTCGCGTTCAGATCCGTGATACTGTATTTGCAGAGTGTGCCTGTACGGGATTTTATATTCGCGACAAGGCAAGTCCTGAAATCATGCAATGCCGAATGAGAAATCACCGCGGCACAGGTTTTCTCATTCAGGAAGAGGCTGCGCCGCAAATCAGGGAATGCGGGATCGTAGATTTAGAAGGTGTTGGTTTTGAATTTCGTTCTGGCGCCTGCGGAACAATGATGCAATACAGTATCGAAAGAGCTTCTGGCCCAGGCATCATCTTGGCTGGGACAGGAACGTCACCCTCGATCCGCGACAGTCGATTTCAGAAAATCAGCAGTGCTCCCGGGATCCAGGTTCAGGAAAGTGCCAATGCGGAGTTCACAAACTGCGTTTTTCAGGATTGTGCCGGAGATGGGGGACATCTTTCCGGTAAGGGAACATCTGTGACATTTTATTCCTGCCGTTTTGGGGATTCCATAACTTCCTGCCGGAATGGAGTAGTTTTTGAAAAAGGTGCAGTAGGACGCTTTGAGAAATGCAATTTTTCAAAGTTTTCGAATTGTGTTTTTCTTTCGGATCCGGATACTGAAGCGGAGTTCAAAGAATGCACGTTCCACGAGGCAAATGTTGGCCTTCGTGCGGCAAACGGGGCAAAATGCAGTCTGTTTGCGGTTCGATTTTGTTTAAATTCGGAGTTTGGCATGATGCTCCAAGGGACAGGAACATCTTCTTTTTTATCCGGCGAAACCTGCTTTGTTCGCAATTGCCAAGGCGGTGTGAAGGTCATGGACGGCGCAACTGCGGTACTTGAACAGTGTGAATTACGCAAACATCCTGCCGCACTAGAGATAGAAGGGACAGAAGCGGTCGTAACCGTTCGAAAAACTATATTTTCGGAAAATGAAGTAGGAGTCCAGGTAAAAAATGGAGCCTCCGGAATTTTGAAAGAGTGTGATTTCAAGTATTGCTCTACGGGAGTGGCGGCGGAAGGGGAAGGAACATACACAGAGATGACCCAATGTACCCTAGGGCCGAAAAATATTGTCGGAATCCAATTTGCAGATCAGGCAGCCGGGAAAGTTCTTGAATGCCAAATTTTCGGGGGACGTATCGGGATCCGTTCTGTCGGAGCCAAAACGATCCCAGAATTCACCAATTGCACCGTTAAGAATTGCAGAGAGTGGGGAATTCAGCTAAAAGACGGCGGAAGCGGCTGTTTTCGAAAAAATACAGTTCAGGAAAATGGACTCCATGAATCGTCTGATGTCATTTTTCTGGATGGGAGCGGCGATTGGGATCTTTCCGGAAGCGGAGCAGAGCTGATCCTCGAAGAAAATCTGCCCGCCTTGGAAACACTTCCGGCCGGCAAAGTGAAACGAAATCGGCAATAAGGAAAGAGGGAGAAACAAAAAAAGCTTTCCCAAATGAAATCGGGAAAGCCTTAAGAGGCGACACCCGGACTCGAACCGGGGTAAACTGATTTGCAATCAGCGGCCTAAACCACTTGGCTATGTCGCCTAAATTCCAAAAGAAAAGAAAAACCTGATCTTCTGGAACAGAAAGGAAAAAGAGGCGACACCCGGACTCGAACCGGGGTAAACTGATTTGCAATCAGCGGCCTAAACCACTTGGCTATGTCGCCCTTAATTACGCATCAATATACACGAAAACGTTATTTTGTCAAGTACCCCCGGGATAAAAAAAAGAAAATTTTCCAGAATTCGCGAAATTTTTCCAAGATAGGAAAAAAACTCATTTTTTGGCCCTTTTCTTTTGGAAAACGTGTCTTGGATGGAGTGAGTCCCTTGCATTTCCTGCCGATTTTGCTATAATGTAAAGAAAAGATCGACTTTAACCTCAAACAAAGGAGTGAAAATGGCCATCCCAACTCTTGAAGAACTTAAGAGTGTGACTCTTGAAAAACTTACGATGACTCCGTCAGAAAATGATGTAAATACCGCGATCGAACAGCTCGCGGCGGCACATCCGCAGCTCACGCCGGTCCTTTTGATCCGTCCCGCTCGTAAGGGAGACGTGGCGGTCATTGACTTTGTCGGTTCCATCGACGGTGTGGAATTTCCGGGAGGAGCGGGAAATGACTATCCGCTTGAACTGGGATCCGGTTCTTTCATTCCTGGTTTCGAAGAGCAGCTCATCGACCGAAATGTTGGCGAGATCGTGAATGTGCGTGTTCCATTCCCGGAAGACTATCATGCGAAGGAATTGGCGGGAAAAATGGCTCTTTTCCGCTGCACGATCAAAGCGCTGCAACAGAAAAAGGCGGCAGTCATTGACGACTCGTTTGCTAAAAGGTTTGGGATGAGCTCCATGGTAGAAATGCGCAAAACGGTCGCGGAAAACCTCCAGGAAAATATCGATGAGGCTTCTTTTGACAAACTGCGTTACGAAGTGATGGAAGTGCTTGCCGACAGATTCCCGATGGAAGCTCCGGAAAATATTGTGGAGCAGGAAGTGGAGATGCTCAAAAAGCACAATGCGGAACTGTCGGACGAGGAAGCGAAAAAGAAGGCGCAGCGTCGGGCATCGCAGGGAATGCTGCTGATGGAGCTGGCGAAAGCGAACGAAGTGAAAATCTCGGATGAGGAGGTCATGGAGGCGTTGAAAACGGAGATCCAGAAGTATGGCCCGCAGGCGCCGCAGATACTTGCGTTTTATCAGAAAAATCCCGAAATGCTCGCAATGTTCCGTGCCGGCGAGATGGAAAAGAAGACGATCTCCTGGGTCATCGAACACTGCACCGTCGTTGAGAAGCAGGTGACTCCCGAAGAGTTCCGCGACGCCATGATGGGCTGATCGCAAAGCAAGAGCTTTCGTAAAACTCAAGTGCGGAGTGAATGGCTCCGCACTTTTTTTTGAAAATGCCGCACGTAAAAAGAGAAAGGGGGGCGGCAGTGTCAGCATTTACCGGTCAGTTCGGCTGCACGTTCAGTTTCAGATCTTTTCCAATGACGTAAAGGATCTTCTCCGAAAGTGTCCACTTTTGCACGCCTTTTTGAAGCTCAATTCCTTGGCCATGGACATCAAACGCACAGTGCGGGACCTCGGAAAGGGAAAGCGAGTACTCTTTTGTTCCGCCTGTCGACCAGAGCGCGTAGGCGGTCAGACCGTCGGGCCGTTTCCAAGAGAGAAGACAGAGTTCCGGATCTGCCGTCAGTCCCGTTCCTGGGAAATTCATGGACCCTGCCGGTCGGGCTTTCGTGAGAGCCTGGTAGGCGAGGTAACCGGTTTTTGGGGTCAGATCGGCATGCATGATGCCAAAATGATGCTCCGGATCAACATCGTCGCGTTCCACGGCTTGAAATTCATAGCTGAAGTATCTGTCGACACCATTTGCCAGCGCAAGCAGAATCGACTGTGCGAGATAGGTCCCCTGATTTTCTTCGACGCAGCGGTTGGTATTTCCAAGCGAATCACCAAGGATCGCGTTGACCGCAATGTTTCCTTTCCAGTCACTTGCGAAACGGTAAATGCCGGCGCACGGAGCGTCAAATTTCGTTCCTTTTGCGGGTCCGTCGGTCCACTGGGCGTCTTTGGGGAGGATCAGAGGCTCGAAAGTATCGCCTTCCTGCAGTTCAGAATCGGAAAGGAATCGGCTGCCTTTCAGCTTTTCGACCTGGTATTTGGCAAGTGCAACGGGAGCGTTTGGGGCGAGTTCGATCGGTGTGAATTCCGGCGTCCCTTTGTCAGTCCACCAGGTCAGAACGCGGACACGGAAAGTTCTGCTTAAGGAACCGGTGAATGGACTTTTTTCGGGACGAGACCATTTTCCGTCACTGTCGCGGACCATTTGGTAGTAGAACGGCACACCGCCATGAAGAATGAGTGTGCCGCCGTTTTTGACGTAGTTTCGCAGTTCATCGGCGTACGTTACGGGAAAATCTTCCCCCGGAGGCAGGATGAGGGCCGGGAACGTCTGCGGATCAAGTGCGGCGGCGGTGTCTAGCGGCATCAGTTCAAAATCCGCGTTTTCCGGCAGCATCTTTTCCCACATTGCGTGATTTAGTGCGAACGACGGCGGGTACTGGCCGTCCGAAATGACGGCGATCTTGCCTGGGACGCCATTCGGAAAAAGTCTTTCAAGGACGCTGGAAATGAAGAGCCGGGAATTCTGTCCCAAAACCGGCGGGGTAGCCCAACCCATTTCGGTGATCCAGAGCGGTTTGTTTTTGCCGCAGTACTGGAAGGTCAGTGCGTTGAATTTCTGGATGTCTCCCAGAAAACGTTCGATCGCCTGCCGCGAAACGAGACCGCCGCGGTAGGGGTGAATGTTCATGACATCAAAAAATTCTCCAGCCCCTGCCTGAAGCGATTTTTCGTAAAATTCAGCTGGAACTCCCGCAAGCCCGCCGTAAACCACGACGAGTTCCGGATCGATCTCCTTAATCGTCAGGTAGGTTTTCCGAAGGAATTTGGCGTACTCTTCCGGATCAGGAGCGTCTCCCCAAAAATTACGCAGATTCTGTTCATTCCAGACTTCCCAGTACCGGATCCTGTCTTTGAAGTGTGTGACAGTGCGGCGCACATACTCTAGCCAAAGTTCCGGATTTTTGTAGGACGGAGCGGCCCAGGCAGTCGAATAGTCCAGGATCGGCAGGATGTGGATCCCCTGTTCTTCCGCATTCTTGACGACACGGTCTAGATGCTCAAAATTCCAGGTTCCCTGCGGTCTTTCGATCCCAGACCAGCTGAAATCCGCGCGCGCCCATTCGATCCCGGCTTCACGCATGAGAGTCAGATTGCGAGGCATTGCGTCATGCTCCTGCCCCCCGCCCAAATGCGAACAGGTACCGTAGGGACTCGCGGACGGCTTGCGAAACGCACCTTCTTCTGCCGCTGCATGAGGCAAAGGAAGGTGTGCCCCCAAAGTCAGGAGTAGAAGAAAAATGGAAAGCAGCGAAATTTTTGAATGGAGCGCGAATTGGGAATTAAAGATGCGCTTTCTTCGAAAACGCAGACGGGAATTGTACATTTTCTGCATAGTCTTCTCCTTGGATCGGGTAGGGGAATGGGTGAGGGAAATGGGGAGGGTATCTGACAAAAATGGTTCATGAAAACGTGGTCACGAAACCACGTTGATGGGATTGCCGTCTAGGAACGCCTCGACATTTCGGATGACGGTTTCCAGACAGCGTTTTCTTGCGGCCTGCGTCGCCCACGCGATGTGTGCTGTGCAGAAGCAGTTTTTTGCGGAAAGTAGCGGATTGTCGGCGACCGGAGGCTCCTGCGCCAGTACGTCAAGTCCCGCACCGGCAAGCCGTCCGGAGTTTAGCGCGTCGGCAAGCGCTTTTTCGTCCACGAGCGTACCGCGGGCTGTGTTGATCAGAAACGCCGTCGGCTTCATCATGGCAAGCGTTTCGGGATTTACCAGATCCACTGTCTGCGGAGTGGCGGGGCAGTGAAGGCTCACGACGTCGGAACGGCGGAAGACCTCCTCCGAAGAAACCAGTTCTACGTTCATCTCCGGGACGGCTTCGGTATTTTTCCGCGAGACGATGACCTGCATGTCCAGCGCCAGTGCGATCTGCGCGACTTTCTGTGCAATGTTTCCGAAACCGATGAGTCCGAGCGTTTTGCCGGACAGCTCCTCTAACGGGTACGCCCACCACGTAAAATCAGGATTCCGTGACCAGGCGCCTTCGCGTATCTCGGCGGAATGTTCGGCCAGATGAAAGGTCAGATTGAGCAAATGCGCAAAAGTCAGCTGTGCGACAGAAGCGGTACTGTATGCCGGAACATTCGTGACGGTGACGCCGTGTTTGCGGGCCGCCTCAATATCCACGACGTTAAAACCGGTCGCCTGCACACCGATGTATTTGAGGTCTGGAAGCTGTGCGAATTCGTTTTCGCCAAAGACCGCTTTGTTGCCGAGTACGATGTCCGCACCGGCCGCAAGACGCGGGATCTCCTCGCGCACACATCGTTCATGAACGACCAACTCGCCATATTGGGCCAGCGGCGAGTAGTCCAGATCTCCGGGATTCAGCGCGTAGCCGTCTAAAATTACGATTTTGTGTTTTTTCATGATTTCCTTTTGGGGTTGAGGTTCCGTTGAAAGTTTACGAGGCAAAGTTTCAGTTTTTTTCACTTTTCCAATGGATCACGGTCTGCATCACCGTGAAGGAGCGGCTGGATCACCGCCTAGAGCTTGACCTGGACACTGAGTCATTTTACGGAGATCGGCTGCTGCAGGGAACGTGCGTAGCCGATCAGAGTGTCGCGCAAGTACCATGACGGAGTCTGAACGAGGCGGCATTCCTTCAGAATGGCGTATCCGTCACCGCCGTTTGCTAGGAAGTCCGTGACGGCAAGCGTGTAGGTTTTTTCCGGATCGATCTTTTCTCCGCGGATCCGAATCGCCTCAAAACGGTAGACCCAAAATCCGTCTGCGTTTTTTTCGCGATGGAATTCTGTTGAGACGTCGCTGGAAAACTGCGCAAATCCGGCCATTCCGATCGGGATCTCGGAAAGAAATTCAAAAAATCGCGTGAGCGTCTTTCCGTCCATCTCCAAAACGCAGACCTCGTTCGTAAAAGGCAGTACGGCCAAAAAATCGCGGTAGGTCGCAGTTCCCGCCGGAAAACCAGCACGAAGATTACCGCCGTTCAGGAGTGCGAAATCGCATGAAACGCCGTCTTTCCGAGCCTGCCAGACCATGGCGTCTGCTGCGAAACGTCCGAGCGGCATCGGCTGCGTTCGGCAAACGAAATTCTCGCCGTTCAGTTTTTGTGCAAACTCCGCGGCAGGCCGATCCAGCAGTTGGGCTGTTTCTTGAAAAAATGGGGCCAGAAGTGCGGCAATTTCCGGGTCTTCGGGAAGTTCATCCGTCACACGCAGGCATCGCCAACGAAATTCCGTCACTTTTCCATCGGAAAAGGTCAGGAGAGCCTCACCTAGGAATTTTCCTTTTTCTCCGGCCGAAACGATCGGCGTTCCGTTCGAGAAAAGCGGTTCCTCCATGACGGTGTGGGAGTGTCCGTCCACGATCAGATCGATCCCGTGGACCTGCCGAGCCAATTCTAAAGACGTGATCTTCGTGCCGCTGTTCGGATCGGTGCCGAGGTGCGTTACGGCAATGATGAGCGCAGCGCCTTTTTCCTCACGCAGAAATGAGACCATTTTTCGAGCGGTCTCCACTTCATCGGCGATGGTATATTTACCGAACGAGCGGGGGAGAAGGTCGAGATTTGAGAGCGCAAGACCGAAAATTCCAACTCGGCAGGTCGAGCGGGGCGAACAGTCCGGAAGCTCAATGACTCGGTACGGAATGCCGAGCGGAGTCCCGTCTGCACGAAAAACGTTGGCGGCTCCCCACGGAAATTCCGCCAGTTTGAGCTGACGTTCCAGTGTTTCAAATTGCGGCGGGAATTCGTGATTTCCGAACGTCACGTAATCAAAACCGAGCAGATCGTACGCCAAAATATCCGGTTTGGCTTCGAAAAAATCAGACTCCGGGGTCCCGTGATTCAGGTCGCCGGCATCCAACAAAAGGACGGACATTCCTTCTTCTTGCAGAGCTGCACGTCTTTCTTTCACCAATGATGCGAACTGCGCAAGGCCGCCGAATCCGGATGCCGCTGGTGTCAGTTGACCGTGGCGGTCATTGGAGTGCAGGATCGCGATCTGCGTTTCTTCTGCCAGAAGCGTCAGACCGGAAAAAAGGCTCAGGACCAGTAGAAAAACCAGAGAACTGCAAAGAACGCGTCTGTTGAAGCACCGACTGAAAAGCTCCATGAGAGAGCTGTGGGGAACGGAAGCTGAAACTCTAGATGAAACTCTAAATGAAGCTCTAAATGAAGCGGCTTCGTTCTCTGGATGAAATTCCGCGGCGCAGCATGGACGCGGTCTACGGTCGATGGTAAAAAGGGAAGTCTGCATAAAATACCGGAAAAAAAGAGCGCGAAACTGACGGCTCTTGGGTCTTGAAAAAACGAAATCAGGCTGACCTGACTGATCTGCCCGCCTTTACAGTTTAATATACTTCATTTAGTATACTCCGAAAATCAGAAAATGCAAGGGGCCGGAAAATTTTCTCTTTCAGATCTACCCAGGATCCAAACCTCAAAAATCAAAACTCGCTCCTCATGAACCATTTACCGACTCCTGAAAGATCGAGTTTTCGTCTTTTTTCTTTCAGGAGTCGGCGGCCAAGGAGATCCTTCAGACCCCTTTTCCCATTTCGAATGCCTGTTTCATGGCGTCGGTTTTCTTGAGGACGTCACCTTTTCCCTGGACGTCACCGACGAGCAGAACGCCTTTTTCTGTGCATTCTTCGAAACAGTCGCGTGTGCAGCCGCGCATCGATTCTGCCGTGAGTTCCAGGTTGGCGGTTTCCGGATCCCAGGCTGTCGCGAGGAAGTAAATGTCGGCGTGGACCTCAGTGTAGACCGGGACGAGTCGGTCAATGAAGACTTTCAGCTGGCCGGACATGGTGTAGAAGTAGACTGGCGTCGCAAAAACGAGAACATCGGCGGCGCGGACTTTCTCTGCGAGTTCGTTCATTCCGTCATTCTGGAAACATTTTCCGGTCTTCGTGCAGGCATAGCAGCCTTGGCAGTAACCGAGTTTCATTTCATTCAGACGTACCAGCTCGACCTGATTTCCGGCCGACACTGCCCCTTTTCCGAATTCCTGCGCCAGCAGGTCGGAATTGCCGTCTTTGCGCGGTGAGGATGAGATAATGAGTACTTTTTTCATTTCTGAAGTCTCCTTTTGATCAAAACTTTCAATCGCCGATCGGTCCAAGACAGACATCGATCCGATGCCGTCCACTGGGAGATCTTAACCGTTTTGCCGTCAGAAGTCAAGAGCGGCTGGACTGTTTCTGCGGTTTTGGGGAGATTTTTTTAAAACGTGCCTCGAAATAGCGAGTTTTCACAAAAATGTTTTGAAATTTCAAATTTTTTTCCATTTCAATTTTACACACTGATAGAATTTACCGATAATCGCAATAATAGTGGCCCTATGAGCAGGGTACGCTACCGTTTTTTTCATATCATGGAGGATTTTGGAATGGAATCCAAAGAAAAAAAAGCCCGCAGGAAAGCGGGAAAGAGGCTGGCTGCGGTCTGCATGCTGAGTCTTCTCGGAGTCTACGCGGCTCTGGAAGACCTGGCATTCGCGGAAGACATCATGGCCGGCAATCAGTCCGAACTGACGACGTTTCTTGGAACTTCCCAAGACACTGCGATCGGTTTCTCCGGACACATTTCGCTCGGAAGTACCCTTGAGATCGGAACGACCAACACGATCGATCTTTTGGGACAGAAGTTCACGCAGAACGGGCACTCTCTGAAATTCGCGCAGGATGGAACGATCCTGACGATCAAGAATGATCCGACCGACGAAGCTTTCGCGGAAGACATCAATGCTCTGAATGACCGACTGGTCTTCACGAGTTTCAAGGCTGCGGAAGATTCAGCACGGGGAACGATCGTGCTGGACGGCATGACGCAGAATAACGATGCCGGATTTGAGCTTGACGGCGTAAATCTGACGCTCACGAACGGCTCGTCGCTGATCCTTGAAAAGATTACCGTTACGGAAGAGACCGACGAAAACGGAGAAACCGTCTCCAGCACGACCTCGGAAGGTAAACCTCTCACGCAGAATAATGCGTCGCTGGTCGTCGACAGCCTTAGCTCACTTTACGCAGGGAGCCACACCGTCTCCGGTCCCTCGGACATTCAGATCCTTGGCGGAAGTAACGTTTTTCTTGGTGACTTCACCGCAACGGTCCCGGAAGGCGAAACGCTTTCCATCAAGATCGAAGGTTCCGGCGAGATCCCGGCTCAAAAGGAAGGCGACAAACCGACGGTCCAGAATTCCCAGCTGACGCTCGATTCCTTCAAGCTGGAGTCTGGTTCCCAGGGAAACGTGACGTATGACCTGAATAAATCCGGTGTGCTTTTCTCTGAAAAAGCACTCGAAATGAACGAAAGCGTCACGATGAACGTCGCAGGCGGTTACGCGCAGGCGAAAGAGTGGACTCTTGACGGCACTTCTGTGGATCTGACCGAAGGCGGACAGTTCATCGGCATCGACAAAGTGGATCTGACTCTGCGTGACGGCGGAACGCTCAATGTCGACGGCGGGTCCAACTTCTTTGCGGGTGATCCCTCCAATGATGCCGTCACGGGCACCATGAAAATTACGGCTGCGGAAGGAAGCGCGACGGTCAACGCGACTGGAAACTCCCAGATCTACGGTACGAACACGCTCGACATCACCGCGAACGCTGACACTACCCTCACGTTCAACATCAGCGGCACCGAAAACACAAACGGCAGCGTCACGCTCGTCAGTTCCATTTCCGGGACTTACGTCGGCGGTGAAGGTACCGTCGATATGGTCATCGGCGACTACGGGTCCATCGGAAGCTGCTCCGACATGGTCTTCGGAACGACGGAAGGCGGAACGGTCAACTTCACCATGAAGGGCGCGAACGCGTTCTCGATCACCGGCATCGCCTCCAACAAAGAAGAAGACATGGGCCAGCTCACTATCGGTCAGCACGGCACGGTCAACATGGAGATCGGCGACGGCGCGTTCATGCAGGGCCTCAAACAGGTCAGCGTCGCTTCGAATGAAGACGCGAACGTGACCCTCACTCTGGACGGCGGCTATCTCCGCAGCGCGGAATTCTCCACCGATTCCAGCGGAAACACGAGCCTCGGCGGTTCCAGCACGATGATTCTCGGCGACAAAGGGACCGCGGACGTGACGCTGAAAAATAAAGGCTCGCTCATCAGCTCCGGCGACATGATCGTCGGTAAAGATGGACTCGCGCAGGTGAGCGGTTCCGGTACGGTCTCCGCAGGAGGAAAACTCGTCGTCGGTCAGAACGCGAACGATGAAAAGTCCACCCTTTCCCTCAAGAACAGCTACGTTGAAGCGGCCGGCATCGTCGTCGGTGAAGCCGAAGGAAGCAGCGGTTCCTTCAAACTGACTGGGGACGGCTCGATGCTCTACGTTTCCGGTTTGGAAGAGACGCTTTCCGCCGCGGGTGAAGGTTCCGTCACGATCGACGGTCTCAATCTCACGAAAGACGGTCAGCTCCAGTCTTACGTCCACCTCGAAGACAAAGCGCAGATCGTCGCGAATGACGGGATCACCGTGAAGGACTCGTATATTTATGCGGCTGGAAGCGCATTCCTGAATGGCGGCTCGAAAGGCGTCCGCTTCTCCAATTCCATCGTGAATAATGCAGACGGAAATCTTCAGACGGTCGGCGATACGACCTTCACTTCCGGCTCGACATATGTTGCGGGTCTCGGAACGGACGGTTCCGCCAACGCACTGAAAGTCAACGACGGCTCGCTCAAAATCGAAGATGGCGCGAAACTGGAAGTTTACTTCACAGATTCCGGCGCGATCACCGGTACGGACTGGACTATCGCGGAAGTCGATTCGGAAAATGCGAACGACAAGATCACCGGCGACTGGGACATCACGACGCAGATGGACATCTACACCTTTGCGAAGAACGAGGAACTCAGCACGGATCAGAAGTACGTCCTGACCTCCACTCTGCGCAAGGAATTCTTCACCGTCCGCGCCAACAGCCTCCAGCTTGCGCGTCAGTCGCTCTGGACGGCCGTGGATGACCGTATCTCCTGGAACGCCTGCGGTCAGGCCTACTGCGGCGAACGTTCACCGCTCCAGCAGTACGATCTGAAATCCTCCTTCTGGGCGAAAGCCGGGTATCGCGGGCTGGACGTTAAAGGGGCCGGCGGTTACAATATCGACGCCTTCAACATGACGGTCGGTGCGGACTGCGCGTTTGAAGAGTACTTCGCAGCCGGTGCGTTCTTCAACTTCAGCAGTCCTGAAATGGAAGGCGAGCATGAAACTGCGGACGCGTCCAACTACTCCTTCGGCGTCTACGGCGGGTATCGGACTTGGCACGGCATTGAACTGCGCGGTACGTTTGCGTACACGTTCAGCAAGTACGACCTCATGCGTAACATGGGGTACTCCGGCTGGGCATCGACCGACTTTTACGGTTCCGGTCTGACCGCAAGCGTTGAAGTGGCCCGTCCATTTACGTTCGGAAATCTTATCCTGCGCCCCATTTTCGCAGTCGACACCGAATGTGTCTGGCAGGACGAAGCCGTTGAAAGCGGTTCCTATGCCCTCCAGTACGGAAAACTGGACGACACGTGGACCTTTGCACGTCTCGGAGCGAAAGTCGATTTTGCGCCGACTCAGCGTCTGAATCTCCGCGGGAAGCTTTTCTATGCTATCCAGCTTGATGACCAGGGAGCGACCGAAATGGACGCCCAGTTCGCTGGAACGTATGAGACGGTCCATCTGGTCGGCGCGAAAGTCGCGGACGACTACTTCAACCTGGGACTGTCGGCCTCCTACATGTGGAGCGACAAACTCACGCTGTTTACCGATTACGATGGATTCTTTGCCAACGAAGCGGAATCTCATCTCGTACACGGCGGGTTCCAGATCAACTTCTAAACCTGACGGCCTGAATGCCGCTTAAAATCAGAGAACGCGAGGGGAAACCGTCGCGTTCTTTGATTCTGTTTCGTTTTATCTCTCCGTTTTTATTCATTCGCCTTGCGCGATTCCCAAAACCGCTGCTTCGTAAGGCCGAAGTGTGATCGTTTGCGCAAGAGTTGGGGCAGTGCCGTCGTCTTCGTTCGTCAAAAGCAGTTTTACAGTTTTGGTCTGGAGCTCTTTCCAAAGCGATTCCGGAAGCGTCACGTTCGCCTCGTAATTGCGGTAATTGCATAGAACGAGCAGTTTTTCGTTCTCCGAGATCCGCAGGTACGCAAAAGTGTCCGGAGCTTCCAGATCGAGCGGTTCGTAACGTCCCGTCGTGAGGATCTCGTGCTCTTTCCGCAGTGCGATAAGCTTCTGGTAGAATCGGAAAACGGAGTTTTTCCGAGCACGCTGTTCTTTTACATTGATCTGGAAATAGTCCGGATTCACCGGGATCCACGGTTTTCCTGCCGTAAATCCCGCGTTCGGAGAATCGTCCCACTGCATTGGAGTCCTGGCATTGTCGCGGCCGCGGAGCGAGATGAGTTCCAGCATTTCTTTTTCTGTGAAAGTTCCATTTCCAACGAAATGCTCCCAAGCATTGAGGCTTTCCAAGTCCCGCACTTCAGAAATGCCGCGAAATGGGTAATTTGTCATGCCGAGCTCCTCACCCTGAAAAACGTACGGAGTACCCTGCATCATGTGCGTACAGAGAGCGGACATTTTCGCAGATTTTTCGCGAAGCGGCCCTTTTGCGTCGCCGAAACGCGAGAAAATACGAGGCTGATCGTGATTGCACCAGTACAGACTGTTCCACGCGCGTCCGTAAAGATTCGTCTGCCAGTATGCCATGAGTTTTTTAAGTGCGGGCAATTCGATCTTCCGGTGCGTCCATTTGAAGGAATCCCCGCCGTCAAGATCCATGTGCTGAAACTGAAAGATCATGCTGAAAATAGATCCATCTTCATTCGCAAAGATCTCCGCGCGTTCCGGGGTGGATTCGGACATTTCCGCGACTGTCATGATATTTTCGTATTTCGAGAGGACTTCCCGATTCAGTTCACGCGCAAACGCTTCAAAATGCGGGCCGAAAGACGCACAGGGACGAATATTTCCGTCCGGGGAATCGGCAAACGCAGGGTCTTTCGAAATGTAGCAGACTGCATCGAGCCGGAAACCGTCCACCCCTTTTTCAAGCCACCAGCGCATCATGCGGAAAAGCTCTTCACGCAAACGCGGCGATTCCCAGTTCAGATCCGGCTGCATCGGGGAGAAAATGTGCAGGTAGTGCTCCTCGCCCTCACCGCATTGCGTCCATGCGCTTCCGCCGAAAATGGCCTCCCAGTTATTCGGCGGGTTTCCATTCTTTCCTTCCTTCCAGATGTAGTAGTCCCGGTACGGATTCGGCACGCCCGGTGAAATTTCGCGTCCCTTTTTGCTTTCGAGGAACCAGGGATGCTCGCAGGATGTGTGATTCAGGACCATGTCGATGATGAGCCGGATCCCGCGTTTGTGCGCCTCTTCGATGAGCTGTTCCGCGTCTTTCATCGTTCCAAAATCGGGGTGGATCGCCTGGTAATCCGTAATGTCGTACCCATTATCGTAATCGGAAGACGCATAAAACGGGCAGATCCAGATCGCGCTGCAGCCGAGTTCCTTCACGTAATCGAGTTTTTCGATGATCCCGGCGAGATCGCCAATGCCGTCGCCGTTCGTGTCACGGAAACTCCGCGGGTAGATCTGATAAACGACGCAGTTTTTCCACCATTTGGGTTCACGTTTCATTCAGTTTTTCCTTTTTTTGAGGAGTTTGGACAAGAAATTTTATGTATTCTAGCACGATTTCGTAAAAAGAGCAAGAGTGATCTTTGATTTCCGCGGGACTTTCGGATCCTTTTGGAAAAACTTTTTAATTTTTCACCTCCGCATACTTGACAGAGCAGGGGGAATCGGTTAAAATAAAAAGTGTGTGAAGTGTCCTCTTCCAACTTTTTCCTAGGAGTTTTCCATGAGCCAAAATTTACTCAATGAATTTCCCAATATCATTCAGTCCAATGAGCCGCTTGCGATGCACACGTGGTTTCAACTGGGTGGAAATGCGGAATTCTATGCAGAACCGGAATCTTGGGAAACCCTCCTCCGTCTCCTTCAGTGCGCCTCGGCCGACGCAATTCAGGTACATATCCTTGGGGCTGGATCCAATGTGCTCGTACGCAGTTCGGAGATCCGCGGTCTGGTGATCCGTGTCGGCGAGAACCTTCCGGTGACTCTCGAAACTTCAGGAAACTGCATTCGTGTGAGCGGAAACTTGCCGCTGGGAAGATTGGTGACGTCTGCGGTCCGGGCAGGTCTCGGAGGGATCGAGGACCTCGTCGGCATTCCGGGTACCGTTGGCGGTGCGCTACACGGAAATATCGGAACGGACAGTACGGACATCGGACAGTTTCTGAAGAGCGTGAAAGTCGCCTCGATGGATGGGACCGTCTCGACGCTTGAAAGTTCCGAAGTCATCTTCGCTTACCATCAGAGCAGCCTCGCGGACGTCGTGATCCTAGAGGCGACCTTTGAATTCCGGGAAGAGGATCCGGTCGAGCTCGCAAAAAGAATGCAGAAACGCTGGATCATTCGGAAGGCCTCGCAGCCGATGGGACATCAGGGGTCTGGGAGGATATTTCGCAATCCCTCGGAATCCGGTTCAAGTGCGAGTGAATTGGTCTCGCAGGTAGGAATGGCCGGAACACGCGTCGGAGGCGCCGCTATTTTTGAACGCCACGCAAATTACATCGTCACCACTCCGGAATGTACGCCAAATGACATTCTGCGCCTTGCGCGTCTGATCCAAGAGCAGGTCCTGGAGCACACGGGCATGGAATTGACATTGGAGCTGGAAGTCTGGTAAACTTCATTTTGACGGTTTCATTTTGACGATTTCCGAGCGATTTTCTGAGTTGCGATCCGGTCGAGTGTCGGAGTTTTTCGAGTATCCGACCGGGCTGCGTTTTTCTTATGGATTTTTTGAAAGACTTCAGAGGAGCGATAGATGGCTGGATCCAACGACGTGAAAAACGTCAACAACGATGCGCAGAATGAAATCCAGGAGCCGCTTTTGGAAAATGATCCGGAGAAAAAGCTTACCCAGGCGGAATTTTATAAAAAAACGCGGGAATTTTTGCTCCCTTACGTTTTTTGCTTTTTGATCGTGGGGCTTTTTACCCTTTTTATGGTTCCAATTTGGTATAAATTCGGCAAGCCGTTTTGTCTGCACGGAATATCGAACGAGAAACGGATCGATATGATCGCTCCGAAAAATATTCAGCTCGTTCACCGTCTTCCTGACGGTACACTTTCCGATGAAATGCCGCTCTGGATCACCAAAGGAAGCATAGAAACGGATCTCTGTAATAGGTTGAATGAAGTAGGAAAGTTGGATCGTTCTGCTGCCTCGTATCCTTCCGATCTGTCATTGGACCGACCGGATGGCGTACTTGATCCCGAAGGGACCAAAGCGGCAACTCCGGCCGACAGATTATCGATCTACGATAATGAAATGATCGATACAGTCTGTATGGCACTTAGTCAGAATATGTACATACGCAGAGTGATCGCTGCGAGAAAATTCTATCCTCCTTTCCTTCAAATCGAAGTCGAGTATGCCAAACCGGTCATGATCGTTCTTCAGGATCTGAATCCTGTCACAAGAAACAGTGTCGACCCTTCTAAAATCGAACGTGATGGTTGGCTCATCGATACGGAGTGCAATATCATCGAGATGGATTCTAAAGATTTTGAAGAATCATTTGGTGACTCGGTCTACTATCCGATCTTCTGCGGTCCTGCACCAGAAAATTTTCTCCAGGAAGAAGATCGTATTTTTGAACAGGAAGAGTTTGACGGCATTTGCGGTCCCCTTTCGGACATGCCTAAAGCTCCGTGGCCCAACAGTGGAGAACTGCAGGCGGCCGTCGATTTAGTCCAGGCCTTGGGAGACAGATGGAAAAAATTTGATCTGGCTTACATCTGTACCGTGCGTGTCGATGATTTTAAGACTCCGCAATTCTGCCTTGTGACGCGCAATAACTCGCGTATTTTCTGGGGTGAGCACGACCCTGAAAAACGCAATACGATCCCAGTGGCCGTCAAACTCCAGAAACTCGATGAATTTTTCGCAAAACGAAATAGATTAGATGCGCCAAACGAAAGATATCGTTTCACTTTTCGTCTTAAATCTGAAACCGAATTGTGAGCTCTGCGGAGACGAAATACACAAAATCTTAAAATTGACAAAATGCTATCGAGGAGCTGTTTCTGAACAGAAATCACATCGAAACAGTTCCATTTAGGTAGTTTAGAGGGTCAGATGGTTTCCGAAGATCTCAATTCTTCCGGCTCCGAATCGGAAATTTCAAATTGAGTTTTTTTGATCTCTTCCCGAATGATCTCCACGTCTGACGGCGCCTCGATCCCGACGCGCACGGTTCCCTGCACGACACGTACGATCGTGATGGCAATGTCGTTTCCGATCAATATCCGATCTCCTGTTTTTCGTGAAAGCACCAACATGGTCTCACCTTTTTAATAAAATACCTTTAAAAAAAATTAAAAATATTTAGCAAACTTAAAATTAGGGTACTCTTAATTTTATTTTAACACAGAGAATCCAAGATGTCAAGGAAATTTTCTTTAAAATTGAGAAATTCCACAAATTCGGTACTTTACGTGCATTTTCTTCCTGTCGCTGCGCTCTCTTTTGTGTACGCCGGACCAGAAAACACACGTGAAGTACCAGAAAACAGTCGGCCTCAATGTTTTCGATTTGCAACGTAGTCTAGAAGCTCGATCAGGACGGAGGGATTCGGAAATGCCTTTTCGCAAACTTCCTGACGCGCCAGCTGATTCAGCCGCGCCACATACTGTCTCGAGGCGGAGATCCCTAGATGATTGACCCAGGTAACTTTCCCCTTTTCGTCATCTTTTCCAGTCTGTTTCCCCATGACGTCCGCAGAGCTGGTCGCATCGAGAATATCGTCCGTGATTTGGAACATCAGGCCGAGGTACTGTCCGTAGAGTCCAAGCCGGAAAAGCTGCTCTTCATCCGCACCGCCGAGCAGTCCGCCGAGCATGACAGATGCCGTAATGAGCGCGCCGGTCTTACGGTCCTGCATCGATTCAAGAGCGCGTAGTTCCGGAGTCCAGGAGGAGGCGCCGAAACGTTCCAGTGCAGCCTGACAGAATTCGTTCGAGACTTCTGGAAAGAGACCGTAAAGTGTCAACGGCAGGACCGGGCGAAGGGCTTTCGGCGTGAAATTCATATCGTCCATCTGTCCGCCGACCATTCCGGAAGCACCCGCAGCGCGGGAAAGGATCCGCAGGGCGGGCGTGACCTTTTCAGGCTGGGTCTCGGCAATGTTCGCGATCATTTCAAACGCAAAGGTCTGGAGGGCATCTCCGGCAAGAATGGCCGTGGCTTCATCGAACTGACGGTGGTTGGTCGGACGGCCGCGGCGGAGGTCATCATCGTCCATCGCGGGGAGGTCGTCGTGAATGAGCGAGTACGCGTGGATCATTTCAACCGCGAGAGCTGCCGGGACCGCTTCGCGAAGGAAGGAGGAGGCCAGATTTCCGTTTTTCACGCTGCACGCGCTCAAATAGACCAATAGAGGACGCAGACGCTTTCCGGGTGCCAGAAGACTGTAGGTCATGGAATCGAGCAGGCGTGCGGGAACCTCGTTTTTCAGATTTTCGCAAACCCGTTTCAATTCCTCATCGACGAACGTTCGGATAGTCGTGACCCACAGTTCGAGCGGGTCTGAAAATTTCAAAAAATCGCTCATTTTTTCCCCTGAAGCAGCTGAAACACTAAATTCTTGAAAACTCACCGACCATGCGTCTGCGAACGTTCCTCCAGTGAACGTTCCTCTTCGTCCATCTGCCGAAGGACGGGCTTGCCATTTTCGTTGGTCCCTGCAATGATCTCGATCCGTCGGCGTGCGCCCGTGAGTTTTTCATGGCACTGCCGAATGAGCCGGACCCCCTCTTCGTAAAGTTTGAGGGAATCGTCAAGCGGCGCCTGTCCGTTTTCAAGCGTACGGACGACTTCCTGAAGCCTTCCGAAAGCGTCTTCAAACGTGAGGCCATTTGCAGCATCTTTTGAAAGTTCTGCCGCATTCTGCTTTTTTTCTTCTGTCTGATTTTTGCTTTTTGCCATACAGACCACCCATATTTTAGGAAACAAATGGAAATTCACGTTTGATTATACACGAAATCTCTGATCTTTTCCAGTACCACCGCTGGAAATTTCCCCTTTTTTCCGTAGAATTTCGCAAAATCACCCTCAAAACCGCTTGACGTTCGCGTAAATTTCATTTAAACTATCGATACTTGAAAAACGATCGGGAAAAATGGAGAGACTTTGAAAAATGAAACTCAGAAACAAGCTCATAGACCGCCTCGTGACGGTATTTCTCATCCTTTCAGCGTTCGCTATTGCAGAAAGTCCTCGATCCGGCACAGCAGAAGCCACTTCCCGCAGTACGGAAATTTCCCAGGTCGGCGAGCGCGGACTTGCGTATTTCCGCAGGCGTCTGGATGCTGGAGTGATGCCGGGTGACGGGGCGTTTCGAAACGATACCGGGATCACGGCTTTGGCGGGAATGGCGTTTCTTGCATCGGGAAGTACTCCGCTGGAGGGACCGGATGCCAAGTATGTACGCCTCTGCTTGGAGCTGATCCTGAAAAACGCACAAAGTTCCGGAATCCTCGCACCGCCGCGCGCTTCGCAGCAGGGGACGGTCTACGCACATGGGTTCGCGGTAACTTTTTTGGCAGAGTGCATAGGAATGAGCGACCAAGATGAAGAGCTTCGGCGAGTGCTTGAAAAAAGCGTTCTTCAAATCGTAAAAGCTCAAGGACCAAACGGCGGCTGGCGGTACTCTTTTCAGCCGGGTGAGGAAGATGTTTCCGTGACGGCCTGTTTTCTCACCGCGCTGCGTGCGTGCCGAAATGCCGGGATCCCAGTTCCTGCCGAGACGATCGAAAAAGGAATCGCATTCGTTCTTCTTTGCCAGAATCCGGACGGAAGTTTCCGCTACCGTCTTCCTCCCGGTCCGGGTGCCTGGCCGAGGACTGCGGCCGCCGTCACGGGATTGTGCGCTGCGGGAGTGTACGATTCACCGGAGATCCGGCAGGCACTTGTGTGGATGCGGGCAAATCAGACGCCGAAAACTTCCGAAAATGGACTCGATCCTGAAGACGCGTACTTTCACTACGCGCTCTACTACGCAGTCCAGGCTTTTCGACTTACGGTTCCCGAAAATCAACGCGAGGCGTGGCGTGAGGAGCATGCTGTCCTCTGCGCGAAACTCCGGAAACTTCAGAGACCGGACGGGTCGTGGAATTCTCCGGTCAGTTCGGATTACGCGACGGCGTGTGCGCTGATCGTACTTTTCGCGGAGAATTCCTACTTGCCGATCTTCGAGTACTGACCGTCTTTCAGGTGCCTCACTCGCGTTCCTGTTTGTCCCGGCAAAGGTAAAGGATCACGTTTGCCGTCATTTTGCGGAATCGCTCTTCCTCGAAATCTTCCCAATGTCCCAACGCGGTGTAAAAGACTTCGCCGCCCCACTCATTTTTTCGAAGCCACGTCAATGGTTCTGTACGTCCCATGACCGTTCCGACTTGAAAAAGCTGTGCATTTTCGGCGATCGGGAGCGTGAAATAGAGCGACCCGGCAGAATGCCACGGCTGCGTATCAACGCCGTCAAAAATCGGGTGCGTTTTGGCGATCTCCAGCGTTGAAACGCGCGTTCCGCGGTCATTCGGTCCGTGATTATGATAGTTGCCTCCAAGGACCTGCGCGTCAAACTCACGCCATTCGCAGAACCCCTCCGTCGGCTTTTTTTTGCCGTCAAAAGAGAGCGAAAACGCATGACTTGCCGTCCGGAATGCCATGAGCGGCTTTCCCTGTTTCAGGAAATCCTGAAACTCTTTCATGTCCTCGTTTTTCAGTGCGATGCGCCGAATGTAAAGCAGCACGACATCCGCCTGACGCAGTTCCTGCATATTGGTGAAATCTGCGCCTCCGTGTCCGTGGATGACTACCGTTCGGATCGGATAGTTCGATTCCAGCCACTCGGCAAGCTCCGGGAAAAGCGTGTCGGCATGGTAGTGATCGTCGCTGACGATGATCGCCGCCAGAGGACGCGTATCTTCTTTTGGCGCATTTTCTGAACTTTCAGCCAACGGCACCGCCATTTCTGCAAAACAGACGGAGAGCACAGACCAAAAGAAAAGGAGAGCTCCCGAAAACTGAAGCGTCCGGAACACCATTCGCTCAAAAATCGTTCTTTTTCCAAAAAATTTCATCAAATTTCCCTTTCTTTTAGCCTTTAGCTGTTGGCCTTTAACCTTTGGCTGTTGGCTCAAAAAAGCTAAAAGCTGAAAAAACTAAAGCCACTGCGGTTTCTCAAACGTGTTGAGCATTTCCGTCATTTCTTCCATGTGACTGGAGACCTCGATCTTCTGCGGACAGACCGACTCACAACGCCGGCAGCCGACACAGTAGTGCGGGAGCTTTGACGGATCGAGCATGTTCATTTCCTGCAGAAATGTCCACGAGGCCTTCTTGCGTCGGTAATTATTCAGGATGGAGAGCGATTTCGGAATGTCCACACCCATCGGGCAGGGCATGCAGTAACGGCAGCCGGTGCACGGAATGGGAGACCCCATTTTCCACGCGAGAAGAGCGTCCGGAATGACTGCATTTTCTGTGTCCGTCAGCGTTCGGAAATTGGACATGAACTCGATATTTTCGCGGAGCTGGTCCATTGACGACATTCCGCTCAGTACCGTGTAGACGTTCTCCGGCGCACCCGCAAAATAGAGTGCCCACTGGATCGGTGAAAGCTCCGGAGCGGCATCACTGAAAACTTTGGCGACCTCTTCCGGAAGTGCTGGAGCCGCCAGCGCGCCGCCGCGGATCGGTTCCATGATGGAAACAGACAAACCCGCATCACGCAGAAGCTCGTACTGTCCCTGCGCATCCTGTTCCGTCCAGTCGATATAGTTCAGCTGGATCTGGCCGAATTCCCAATCGAAACGTTTTAGACACTTCGCAAGCACTGCGGGCGAGTCGTGGAAAGAGAAACCGAGATGGCGGATCTTGCCTGCATCGCGCATTTTAACGAGAAACTCGTAGATCTTCAAATCTTCAAGCCGATCGATCTTGCCGGCCGTCATGTTGTGTGCAAGGTAAAAATCGAAGTATTCGACTTGGCATTTTTTCAGCTGTTCATGAAAAATTCGCTCCGTATCAGACTCGGTCTGAACGAGCCAAGAGGGCATTTTGTCGGCGAGAAAAAACGATTCGCGCGGATGACGTGCAAGTGCTTTTCCAACGACGATCTCCGACTGTCCGTCATGGTATCCATAGGCGGTGTCGAAATAGTTGATGCCGTGCGCGAGCGCATGATCGAACATTTCGAACGCCTTTACTTCATCGATCTCCTGCGAATCTGCTTTCACGACCGGAAGACGCATCGTACCGAACCCCAAAAGCGAAATTTCTTCGCCGGATCTGCCAAATTTCCGTTTCTCCATAGGATCTTGACTCCAATTCTGTTTCTATTTCTGTTTCTATTTCTGTTTCTATTTCTGTTTCTATTTCTATTACTATTTCTATTACTATTGCGTAAAATATGAAGGGGATCTTAAGGAAACTTCAAGGAACTTCCCCTAAACCCAATTTCAGAAAACGCAAACGTACTTTTCACGATTTCGGCACGTTTGTGTTTTTTCTTTACCGAAATTTGCGAAAATCGTACACAGGGTATTCCCTTTTATGCGCGGCGTACGCCCTCGATGTAGACACCGCAGATCCTGGAGTCCAGCTCAAACGGCGAGCCGGACGTCAAGACGAAGTCCGCGTCTTTTCCAGCTTCCAGTGAGCCGACGCGGTCCGCGATGCCGAGATGTTCCGCCGGGCGGATCGTGATGGCGCGCAGAGCCTCAAAGGGGTCCATTCCTGCACGGATCGCCAAGCCGGCACAAAGCGAAAGCATATCCTGCGGAATGACCGGCGAGTCGGTAATGATCGAGACGGGGCAGCCTGCCTGCGAGAGGATCGCAGCGGTCTCAAAGGATTTGTGCTTGAGCTCGAATTTCGTAGGATGGCCAAGCGTCGGCCCTACGGCAAGCGGAACGTTCTCGGACGCGAGTTCTTCTGCAATGAGATGCCCCTCCGTCACATGCTCCAGCGTAATGCGCAAATTGAATTCCTTCGCAATGCGCAGTGCGTTAAAGAGGTCGTTCGTCTGGTGCGCATGCGCCTTGAGCGGAATCTCGCGTCGAAGGACCGGGAGGAGCGATTCAAGCCGAATGTCGAATGCAGGACGTTTAGAGAGATCGTCGCCGGCCGCTTCCAGTTTTTCGCGGTACTCTGAGGCACGAAAGAGGATCTCGCGGAAAATGGCGGAAATGGTCATTCGCGATGAAATGCTTTTCGACTGGTAGACGCGCCGGGGATTCTCGCCGAATGCGCACTTCATTGCGACGGTTTCCTTCAGGATCATGGAATCGACGCGTTTTCCAAAGGTCTTCACCGCCATGAACGTCCCGCCAAGGACATTTGCGCTCCCCGGTCCCGTTCCGACGGTCGTGACGCCGCCTTCCAGCGCTTTTTTGATGGAAGGATCCAGCGGATTGAAACCGTCGACCGCGCGAAGATGGGGCGTCAGAAAGTCGTTCAGTTCGTTTCCGTCCTGCCCTTCGTAACCGATCCCGGATCCGTAAAGCCCCAGATGGCAGTGTGCGTCCACGAATCCCGGCCAGATGTCCAGCCCGGAAGCATCCAGGATCTCCGCTGATGATGGAAGCGGCTCACACTGTGAAAGCTCCTCCTCGCGAAGGACTTTCAGGATCTTCCCGTTTTCGATCCGGATCTCGCCAATGTACGGGACTTTGTGAACTGCATCGTGGATCTTTCCGCCGCGGACTGCAAGCATGATGGACCTCCATTCCATGAAATCAACTGGTTAAAGAAAATGCCCGCCAGTCCCGCATGGGGAACGGACGGGAAAAATTTTAGGAAAATTTTAGGAATGAGTTCAGGAAATGCCTCCTAAACCCTCCTGACATTTTCCTAAACTCCAACTGGAGACCGGATTCATTTGCTGATGAATTCGACGCCGATCCCTTTGTGTTCGATGAAGCAGGTTTTCATCCACGGACGCGGATTGCTCACCGGGACGATGATCTTGAATTTTTTGACGACTTCGTCGAAATTCGCGACTTTGAACGCGACGTGCGGCCGCTTGCGAATACATTCCGGGAATGGTGCATCGTCTTCAAATTTCAGCCATTCAATGCCGAACGGGTCTTTTTCGTACTCCATGATGTGGACTTTGATGTTTTCGAGGTAGGTGTCCCATTCCAGATCTTGGTCCGTCACGATCCCGATGTGATCAAATTCCATGGCACACTCTTCAAGAAGCCACTTTTTGAGTTCCGGATCCTGTCCCGAAAGTGCGTCCGCAGCCTTAACTGCATCTGCAAAAACCATCCCGGCTCCCAATGCCGCCATTGCACCGAACATTTCCCGACGATTCATCAAAATTCTCCTTTTGAGCGTGTTTTCTGGTTTCATTCCAGTCTCCGGAAAGGCCAGAGAAAAATGAACTCTGCCGTTTTTTCCGAGACTTTCTTTTTTAAGATTCGGACCAAAAAGCCCACAGACCCACAAAATCCGGAAATTTTCTCAAAAAAAAAGAAAAAAACTTTCAAAATCTGCGGGGGACTCCTTTACGCATGGTGTGATTTGGTTTAAAATGTGTGTGATATTTTTTATTTTTGTATTTTTCTGGAGAAATTCCCCATGGCAGAAATCCAAACGCCCTCCCCTAAAAAGAAACTCCTGAAACGCGGTGTGCTGCTCTCACAGTACCTTTTGGCTTTCCTTATTTTGTACCTGATCTGGGGAAAACTTGAAAGTGCTTGGGAGGATATTCAGTCGAAAGAATTTACTTTTGCAATTGACTGGTTCTGGTTGGCTGCTGGAGGGATCGCTTACGCAGTAGCGCTCGCATTTCCGGCAACGTACTGGTTTTGCGCCCTTCGGCATCTTGGCCAGACTCCGCGGTATTGTGCTGCGCTCCGAGCTCACATCGTCGGTCATTTGGGCAAGTATGTGCCGGGCAAGATCTTCGTCGTTTTGATCCGTTCCGGTCTGATGAAAGGGCCGGGTGTCGACACGACGGTCTGCGTACTGAGCATTTTTCTGGAAGGGCTCATGCAGATGGCCGTCGGTGCGCTCGTCGTCACGGGCGTTCTGCTCGGCTGGTCGATCCAGACCGGAGATCAAAATCTTCTCCTCGGCAGTTTGCTTCTTTTTGCGATGGTCGGCATCCCGATCCTCCCGCCATGCTTCAAATTCGGCGTCAAACTCATCGGCGTGAAGAAATTCAGCGATGAAGTTCAAAAAGTCGATCGGCTCTCCTGGAAAACCTTCCTTTTCGGCGTTCCGCTAATGATCGGCTACTGGCTCCTTCTGGGACTCAGTTTCTGGTGTGTCTTCCGGGCGATCGGTCTCCCGGCTCCGTTTGCGTCGGCCTGGCCATACGCACTTTTGGCCATTACGGCCTCCATGGTTGCCGGGTTCGTCATCGTTGTCGCACCTGGAGGCATGGGTGTCCGTGAATTCATCATCATCCTGCTGCTCGCTCAGCCGCTGGCTGCGTTTACGCAGACGCCGGACGCTGCCGCAGTAGTTTCGGCCGCCGTTTTACGCATCCTCTGGATCGTCGTAGAACTGATCTGCGCCGGAGTCTTTTTCCTTGCCATTCCCGGTCCCCAAAAGTCCGAAAAGCTCCAGAAGTCTCCTAGCCTCCTGCAGGATCCATCTGACGCAGACACGCTCGAGCGCGGAGAAACACATGGAAAATAAACATTTTGAGCAAAATGGAAATTAAGGAGAATTTTATGTTTTTGTCTATCGTCATCCCCGTCTTCAATGAAGAAGAAAGCCTTCCCGTCCTCATGGAGCAGATCCAGAAAGTCTGCACGGAAAATCACTACGAAAAGGAAGTCATTTTCGTAGACGATGGTTCCCGCGATTCCTCATGGGACGTGATCTCGCGTCTTGCGGAAGAGTATCCCGAGGTCAAGGCGATCCGTTTCCGACGCAATTTCGGAAAAGCCGCAGGCCTGGAAGCTGGTTTTCAGGCCGCTTCCGGTGATTTCATCATAACGATGGACGCTGATCTTCAGGACGATCCGGCTGAGATCCCTAACTTTCTCGCGAAACTTGAAGAGGGATTCGATGTCGTGAGCGGCTGGAAAAAAGTGCGGCACGATCCGTGGCACAAAGTCTATCCGTCGCGCGTTTTCAATAAAATGGTGAGCAAGCTCTCGAAAGTGCCCCTTCACGACCATAATTGCGGCATGAAATGTTACCGCGCGGCCGTCGCTCATGAACTTCCGATCTTTGGCGAACGTCACCGCTTCCTTCCCGTCCTCGCCGGTTCACGAGGGTGGAGAGTCAGCGAGATCGTCGTGCAGCACCGTAAACGCGAATTCGGACACTCAAAGTACGGTTTCAGCCGATTCATGAAAGGGTTCATGGACCTCTTTTCCGTCTGGTTCGTAACGGTTTACGGTCAGCGTCCCCAACATCTTCTCGGCGTTTACGGCACGTTCCTCTGCGTCTTCAGTTTCCTGGCGTTCCTTCTCTCCGGGATCGGTATGGGCGCGCATGTCTGCTACTGGAAGTACTTTGCGGAAACAGACCCGGCTCTCTGGTCCCAGATCCTGTTTTGCGTCGGGATCGGTGTCTTCTGCCTTGCCATGATCGGAATGCTTCTGGGAGGAATGGCTTTCCTCATCGGAATGGCCGCGGAACTCCTTACGGCATTTCACCAACAGCCTAACGCAAAAAACTTTGCCGTTTCCGAAAAGATCCGCGTCTAAAATTTTAGCGTTTAGAAAAACAGAGTAAAACAAACAGAAAGGAAATAGATCCTGCACATGGTCACGCTTTTGGCGACAGCACTGGGGATCGGTCTCTCGACGGTATTGGGGGCCGGACTTGGTCTGCTTCTGCGGAATCTTCCCCATCGGTTCAATGACGCGATCCTTGGCGCTGCAGCAGGATTGATGCTTGCTGCGGCAGTCATCGGTTTGATCCTCCCGGCGACAGAATGCACGGGAGCTCCGTTTCTCCTCGTTCAGGTCGTCGCGGGCGTTTTCGCCGGTGCGCTCATGGTCAGTCTCATTGACCAACTGACTCCTCATCTGCACTCTCTGACGGGGTTAGAGCAGGAATCGCACGCCAACGCGGAAGGAATCAGCAAAGTGCTCCTTTTCGTCACCGCGATCGCCATCCACAAATTCCCGGAAGGGCTTGCCGTCGGAGTGAGTTTCGGGACCGGGCATTTTACAGACGTCCTGACCGTTGCGGGAAGCATCGGCGTGCAGAATATTCCGGAAGGGATGGTCATCATCGCGCCGCTGCTCGCTATCGGTGTCTCCCTCCCCCGAACGTTCCTCATCGCGCTTTTCATTGGACTGATCGAAGTCGCAGGCACATTCATCGGTTACTCGCTCATCTCTATTACCAATGCGGTCCTGCCGTTTGCTCTTGCTTTCGCAGGCGGAATGATGCTCTACGTCATCAGTGACGAAATGATTCCAGAGACGCACGCACATGGCTACGAAAAGATGGCGACGTTCGCCCTCTTGGCTGGATTTATGTTCGTCGTGATCTTCGATGTCCTCCTTGCCGGAGCCTGACCCTGAAAAACGCTCCGTAGAATGTTTTGGTCCACGGAGCGTATCTTTTTGGTTCATCCGGGAACTGCGTACCAGTTTTACCACAGAAGCCGCAGAAAACTTACAGAGAAACACGGATCTTAACACAAAAGGCAATAAAAAACAGATCGCGTGAACTTTTTTTAATTTTAAAAATGCTTTTGCGTCTTTTTCGTATTCTTGCTTTCAGAGACTCTCGCCGCATCATCGAGACTTTCAACGGCATATCGAGACAAAAAAAGACGCTGTGCCGAAACACAGCGTCTTGGTTCAGGAAATCAAACTAGTTGGCT
>JAFQOH010000108.1:0-39597 GCA_017403345.1 Thermoguttaceae bacterium | reverse complement strand
TCAGGAACTGGATATAGTTTTTTCTTGCCTCCTTTTCATCTCTTCCGAGATAAAATTTTTTTCCGGAAAAATTCACGAAGAAATCGCCATTTTTTCCAAATTTAACGATTGGGACATCCCAGGGTTTACGTTTGGGCATCAGCAGCCTCCTGCAAAACAGAGTCTAAAACGGAGTACTCCATTCTAAAACGGAGTAAAACGACCCCCAAAACACACGAACAGCAGGCCATAAAAAAAGGCGTTTCACCTCGTAAAAAACGAGACGAAACGCCTTCAATGGGCACGCCAAGATTCGAACTTGGGACCTCCGCCTTATCAGGGCGGCGCTCTAACCAACTGAGCTACATGCCCAACACACGCTCGTGTTAAGTATGAAAGATAGTATAGCACATTTCTTTTTTCTGTAAAGGGGGGTGACGGACTTTTTTCCCATTTTTTTAGTTTTTCTCCCACAATGCGGACTTCTCCCCGTCATTTTCAGAATACTCACCCCCATTTATCTATTTTCCCCGCAGATCATCAGCCAAGTTTCAGCATGTTCGCCAACGCTGTCCGGGCGTCCGACGCGATCTCCTCCGGTACGGAGACCTGATTCGCCAGTGTTCCGTCTTCAAACTGACCGTCTTCAAGCTGTTCCAGCGCATGGAAAAGAGCCTCCGGAAGGTTTTTCGCCATGTCCTCACACGGATGCGGCTCGCCGAGATGGCGGATAGACAGTTCCGGATAGTCCTTTTTTAGACGTTCGACTAGGTGTGATTCCGTTCCGATGATGAATCGTTCTCCCAAACGCGCGTTCTGGATCTCCTTGATGATGAAAGCAGTCGATCCTGCCGACTCGCTCTGGCAAACAAGATCCTGCTCACATTCGGGGTGAACGATGAGTTTTGCGTCCGGATCTTCCATTTTCAGCTCCGCGGCTTTTTGTGCGTCCATCCGGTCATGAACGGGACAGCAGCCTTCCCAAAGGATGATCTTTGCGTTCCGCACGGCTTCCGCAGGCGCACCGTCTGCTTTTCTCCACATGACGATCTCTTCGCGCGGGATCCCCATTTCCAGGGCAGTATTCCGGCCAAGATGCTGATCGGGGAGAAAGAGGATGCGGGATCTCTGTGTGAGCGCCCAATCCAGAACGCGCCGGGCGTTTCCCGACGTGCACACCACTCCGCCGTGCTGTCCGCAGAATGCCTTGACTTCGGCCGTGCTGTTGACGTACGTGACGGGGAGGAGGTCTTCTGTGTCGATGAGCTCGCCGAGCCGTTTCCAGCACTCGTTCACCTCCGCCATGTTTGCCATATCGGCCATCGGGCAGCCGGAAGTCATGTCCGGAAGAATGACCGGGATCCGTTTTCCGCCGCGTTTCGCGATTTTTTCGGGAGAATTCGCCAGAATGTCTGCCGTTTCCGCCATGAAGTGGACGCCGCAGAAAATGATCGCTTCGCAGGTCTCGTCGGCCGCGGCGAACTGGCTCAGCGCAAGACTGTCTCCCTGCCGATCGGTCAGTGCGATGGTCTCGTCCGGAATGTAGTAGTGTCCGAGGATGAGGAGTTTTTCGCCCCATTTTTCCCGAACGGCCTGAAATTCTTCGACATTCGTGATCTTCTGCATTACTGCGTCCCTCCTTAAGGTTGGAAACGGAAAAAGGATACATCCGCATTATACCACATTTTCGCGCATCTTCAAGGCCCGAACCGGGGAATTTTGGGAAATTTCATTTGTTTGAAGCCTCCAAAAGTTCTTTTGCCCGTTCTCTTAACTCGCTAGGAAACATTCTATAAAGTTTACTTTCATCTAACTGATAATTTTTTATGATCGAAATGAGTTTTTCCAAGTCATCTTTGGGGCTTATTGGCGGCAGATAAAGTTTTGTGATTTCAACAAAAATATCATACCGGGAACTGCCATAATGGTCGTCCATAAAATTCAATTTTGAGTGTAAAGATATCAATTCTTTATATTTTTGGTACAGTTTGTATTCTTCTAAATCTTTTCGCATTTTTTCCGCTTTTTCAGGGGGAGCATTTTTTAGATCATCCTCGGTATATTTTGGAGGATCCCAATAACGCCACCACATGATTTCTTTAAATTCGGGCATGCGTCTCATTTCCGTGAGCATTTCCTCAACTTCCTTAATAGTCGGGAGGTCTTTTATTTGCGCATAGGCTGTCTGAAGGATCTCAAGATAGCGAACAGTATATTTTTCCCGATTTTTCAGGACGTCTTTAGTATACTTGGGATAATCAACCGCACGCTCCATTCGATTGTAAATAGAGTGTAAGATCCTATAGCCGCTGTGTCGATTGACTGGTTCCTCAAAGATCCCCTTGTCTACGATCGGCCACAAGTATTGCAAAAATTTACGGTCGGATCCATAGTTCGGATCCAGGTAATATGCAATGCGACCTGCACTATTCCAGAAAATGAAACTTCTGCCATAGTATTTTTCCAATCGGTCTAACTGCCGTCTCATCTTACGGCATTGTTTTTGATGTTCTTTGGAAAGTTTTCTTTGACGGATCGTTTCGGCTTTTGGCAGAGTGTAAGTGTAATCCGGCACTTCCGTCGCGCCTTCCGGAAGCAATTCTTCATTTTCAATATAACGAATGAAACTGGAAAGAGCATTCTCAAATTCATCCCAGGCTTGTTCTTTTTCCTGTTCTTCAGTCTGGGGGACTGAAGGTTTGGTTTCGGCCGCATATGCGGAAAGTGCCCAAAGCACCGAAAGCAGCATACATATCAGTCTCATGATCATTCCTTTCATTTATTCGAGTGTATAGTTGGAGTAAACCGTGATCCCCAGCTTTCTGGCTCCCCATTGCAGCGGGGAAGGCGCATTTATTTCTCTTGTCATAAATTGCTGTTTTACGATAGCGAATACGATCGAGTCGTTAGACCGCGGCTCGTAATTCCTCTCAGAACTTGTCCAAAAAGAATCTTTACTGTGCTCGGCAGTTTCCGATGGAGCCGTTCGGGTGAGGACCCACGGGATCTCCCACTTGAATTGACCGGATAATTCTTCATGAGTTAAAAGATAATTCTTTACATGGTCTCTTGTCTGAAAATGACAAACAAGGTCATTCTGTCCATCGGCATGGAAGCCCTTTTCAGTCTGCTCAATAAGGAATACAGACTCGCCGCGCGGGTGTGTTTGCGAAGTGAAAAATCCCGATTGGGTCGATCCGCATGTTTCTTCGTGTACATAGTATTGACGAAAGTCGGCACAACATGGTTTTATGTACACATCGGCAATAAAATAGATGCCCATCATGTGATCCCGCATATAATCACTGTCGACATGATCTCCTAACTGTTTTTTGTAAAATTTACAAACATTTTCATGGAAGTTGTCATTGTTTATTCCCTGAGTCACATAATTCTCGCTGTCAAATTCCACGTAAGGATAATGAACTGTAATTTCAGGACATCGGATATTTTTCCCATTAACCACAACAGTGATGGGGATTTTGACCGCATGATCGGGAGAATTGTTGTTGGTATCGTTGATCTTCGAAATGCTGTTCCCCATTTTCAGGGGGATCGTAATTCCTGGACTGCACTCTCCGATGTTCGTCTCTTCCCAGAAATGCGAATTTGGAATGACTTCATTTTCGTTAATTTTCAAGAGTTCTTTTGTAAGCGGGTAGGGTTTTCCATTCAGGAACGCGGCAAAAGAAATCGTTTCCCCGACAGCAAAATGTGTACGGGATCTTTCTCCGCGAAAATAAGTTTTTATATTGTTCGGAAGTTCTTTTGCGCCTTCCAGATCATGATTTTCCCCAAAGACAAAAAGCTGTAAATTTTGCGCATCCAGCTGTCCAATAAAATCCCATGTCAGGTCGCGTGCTTTACCGCCTCCCTGTCCGGCTCGCATTTTTCCGCTGAATTTTGATTGGTAATAATCTTTGTCTGTTGTAAAGATCTTACCGCGGAAAACAACATCTGTACGCTCGTCTTGAAATTGCTTACTAGTCCATTGCATCTCTGTATCCAGTGATTTAACATCCGCCTTTTCTATTGGTCGTGAACCGATCAATTCCGCTTTATAGTAATAGGCATCTTTGGAATTGTTTACGACTGGATTAGTAAAAAGGAATACGTTTTCTTTATGATGCATTCCGGCAATGATCCCTTTCCTCAATGTGGAATCAAGCTCGGCAGCTGAGGCACTGGTCAGGAATAAAAGGAGGGCAAGTACATATATTTTAGTTTTCATCTTTCTTCTCAAACTCCTTGATAGTCTGCAAGGCCATTTTATGGCATCGTCCGTTTGGAAATGTCAGGACTTTTTTCATACATCGGAGTCCTTCCGGAATATCCGCGGGATCTGGAGGCGTATCGCTTATTGAATACAGCAGCAGACAGCCGTGCGAGTGCCATGCCTGTTCACAGTAAGGAGTTTGTTTATAGTTTTTTTCAACAAATTTACAAACATTGATCGCATCCTGTTTGCGTTCATGATAGTGATATTCATTGGAAAGTGAAAGTAAGGCGCGCGGAGCGATCGGCTGTTTTTGCAGTTTTGTGTCTGTCAGGAATTTTTGTAAAACTTTTATGCTTTGTTCTTCATATTCTGGCCGATCTCTGTAAACACCGTCGGCCCATAGTGACCATGCGTTTGCAAAACGCAGATAGGCTTCCTGACTTTTATCATATGGACCAAATTCCCCTTTTAAAAAACGGTCCGTCAATTTCCACGCTTTCTCAAACATTTCCACGGTTGCGTAAAAGTCGGCAAGCATGATAATGAACAGATGGCGTCCTTTGAAACTTTTTAAATCTTCTTTTTGGGCACTCCGAAAAATACCATTTTCGCAATAATAAACCAGTCTGTCATACATATTGGGTTCATGCTGCTCTAAAGCCTCAATGACTTTTTGATCCTCTTCTTTCATGATTTCAAAGTGTGCCATGGCAGCAGGCATGTCTGCGCGTACAAAATCGAGGAACCCAAGAAAACGTTCTGTTTCCGCAGTTAATTGATTCAAATACCAACAGCATGTTTGGCGGTTGACCAGATCGCCGGGTTTTATTTTAGTATCAAGCAAGTTTCCCCACTCGTCACGATAAAAAGTTTTCTGTACAGGTTTTGAAATTTCAGAAGAAGCTGCTGGGATCTGAAAATTTTCAAGAGAATCGGTAAGCGCTTTGATATTATTAAGCCAATTTTGAGTACGCATCAACCATTTTTCTCCCTTTTTCGGTTCAAAGAAAACAGTTAAATGGCACATGGCGATATTTAGAAGTACTTCTCCTCTGTAAAGTCCTGTTTCATTTTCAGAAAGAAATTTTTCTGCTTCCTTTTCTGCCAATTCCAGAGCTTTTATACCGGTTGGGATCGTGGCCGCGTAATCTAAAAACTCTTTCAGTTCATTGATTTTAGACTGGTATTTTTTTATGGCGTTTTGATTTCTGGATGAATTGGCGCGTTGTAGTTTTTTGCGAAGGTCTAAAAGTTTTTGTTGTTGGGAATGTATTATCTTGGATAAATTTGAGATTTCAGATGGATCTGCAAATTTCAATAAAATTTCTATACGATAGCAGCGAGCTGCCTCAGCATAAATCGAGTCAGAAAAATCTTTGATGATTTTTTCATAAAGTATATACGCAGATAGAAACTTTTCTGAAAAATGTTTTTCTCGTGCGTCGCGATATGCTGCCCAATCAGGACCAAAAAGCTCGGTTTCCAAACTTTTTTTTGTTTTTTGCAGTTTTGAGCTGATCCGGTTTTTTATTATTTTTTGTTCTTCAGAGAAAAAGGTATATTCTCCGCGATCGGCTCTATATCCAGTTTTTTTCAGCGTATTGAGAGTTTGCAGGCCAAAGGTATAAATTTCAACCGCTTTTTGTTTCATTTGCATTTTTTCATAAATATCTCCGGCTGTTTCGGCTGCAAGAACTCGGGCTTCATCGGTAAATTTCTGACCAATGGAGTCTATGATATTCAGAGCAGATTTGTATTTGCCTTCTTCCATAAGGCAATTGGCAATTTCGATTGCGCAAAGAACATTATCTTGATTAATAGTACATTCTTCAATGGCTGGAACAGACTTCTCTGAAAAATCATCTCTCAAACAAGGAAGAAGTAATTTTATGGATAGTTGGGGATCTTGAGCGATTTTTCTTTGATATTGTGCTGTACGCAGTAAAATTTTCATTTTGTAAGGATCTGAAAAAGGCATTTGCAAAAAAGTTTGGCATATTGCTAAATCTTGTGAGGTTGCGCTTCCTTCTTCAATACGAATGAAGAATTCATTCAAAAATTTATCTACCCTATCTTGTGGTGTTGGCATCTGTGCCATAGATTGAATAGAAAGCAGGAATAAAATCAAACCAATTACAAATCTTTTCATTTTGATCCTCCATTTTTTACTATTATAGCACAATGAATTTTCTTGTCAATGGTTTCCAGAAAATTTTTTATCGTTTGGGCGGTCTGTGCAAAATTTTTCCCTGAAGACCGGTTCTTTTCGTTTCAGACGTCGTCTGGCCTCTTGACTTTGGGGGGATCGTGTGCTAAAATAAAGACTCCGAGGCCCGATCGTGCCGATTTTTTTGTGTTTTGCCTTTGGGCTTTTCCCGCCTTTCCCCTGAGCGGCTTTTCCCGAAGTAGGGAGAGAGTTTTGAATTTTACCGAGGTTTCCTCATGAGAATTTCGATCCAGAGCGTTTACCGTTTTTCCAGTTGGTTTCTTGCCGCAGTCATGGCTGTTGGTCCGATCCACGTTCGGGTTTTTGCGCAGGGAGCGATCACGGCGGACGGCAGGACCGCGACGAACATTTCGGTCAGCGGAAACACAAAGGACATCACGACGCAGACGATCTCCGGGGTGAATGCGTTCAACTCTTTCGAGCAGTTCAGCGTTCTGGAGGGGCAGACGGTGAATCTTCATCTTCCGCAGGGGACGGCAAATCTGGTCAATACGGTGACGGGCGAGACGCGGACGGAGATCCAGGGGACGCTGAATTCGCTGCTTGCGAACGGTGAGATCGGAGGAAACGTCTTTCTGATGAATCCGAACGGGATCCTCGTCGGCGAGACCGGCACGATCAACGTCGGAGCGCTTGGACTTTCGACGCCGGCGGTCTCGTTCATCGACAGTTTGTTTGAGAACGTCACGGATCCGGACACGCAGGAGATCCGGCTCGTTCCCGACATGAGTGCGGTCTCTCAGGTCCTGGAGGGAAATGTGCCTCTTTCCGCGAACGGCACGATCATCGTAAAAGGGAAGATCCATGCAGGCTGGAAGGCGGAGCTGATCTCGAATCAGGTGGAAGTCGGTCCCGGTGCGCTCATTCGGCTCACTCCGGAGTTTCGCGTGCCCCTTGAGGAGGTCGTGAACATTCAGGGGCTGGAGAGTGCCGCAGACGTCCAGGTCGTAGATGAAGACACGATCCGGATCGTCGGCAAAGACGGCGTCTCCATCGCAGGAGAACTTGCGGCGGACGGAAGTACGGATTCTCCCAACGGCGGCAGGATCTCGATCCGCACAGCAGACGGCGACTACTCGACCTCGGAAACGAACTATGAAAAACGGCTTGTCTACCTTGACGAAAACGGAAACGAGACCTGGGAAGTGACCGACACGCCGAAGATGGAGTCCGTCACGAATGCGGTCCGGCCGACGGATGAAGAGGGGAACGTCACGGGACCCGCGTACATTTTCGAAACGGAAGAAGACGCCAATGCGGAAAACTGGCGGGAATTGGCTTTGGATCAGGAAGAAAACGGTCTGCCGAGGGTCTACGAGGACGATGAAACGGGCGAAAAGTACTGCCTGAAAGCGAACGGAGAACGTGCGGCCTACGCGGAGGGAATGACTGGCGTCTACCGGATGGAAACGACGGAAGTTCAGGCGTACGACGTAGAAGAAACGGAGATCGCGGCAGCTGACGGCACGGTAAACGTCCAAATCGCTCCGGAAGCCCGGATCCATGCAAATGCAGCCAAAGATGCGGACGGCTCTTTCCTAGGAGACGGCGGAACGGTCGAAATTTCGTCGGATCACAGGATCGAAGTCCTCGGAACCTCGGCGGACGGGATCTTTGAAACGCACGGCATCGAGAACGGGACGGTTACCCTTTCCAGCGAAATGGCCGATCTAAACGGTCAAGTCGTGACAGATTCCCAATTCCGCGTCCTTGCCGACTCGATCTCATGGGACGGCGGGGAAGACGGTCTTTTCTACTTCACGCAGGGTGGAACGGAAGGAAATTCCAAACTAAACGGAATGAACGTCTCCGGAGCGGACATTTCGCTCTTTTCTAATGGGACCATCACGCTCAAGAACGTGCACATTTCCACGCGCGCGGTCCAGGAAAATGCCGAGTATGCGTCTGCCGGAGAACGCTGGAAACTGCATCAGACGGCAAATTCGACTGCGGATTCCGGCTCCGTCACCATCGAGGCGGGTACTCTGGTCCTGGAAAACTCCGAGATACTCACGAGTGCGCGCAACGGCGCAGGGACGAATTTTGCTGCCGGAAACGTAAAGATCACGCTGCGGGACAAAGAGGGAAGCCTCACGATCGGCGAAACGGAGTACCAGACTGGAATGAGCCTCACAAATTCCTCCATAGACGCGGGAAGCTGGATGGTCGATGCCTCCGGAAATGCCGTTCTTTCCTCAGATCCTTCCCGCGGAGGCTTGGTCCAGATAAGCATTTCGGACAATGCGTTCGTGAATCTCCTGGATTTCGGCGGTCACGCAGCTGCCGGATTCCTGCTCGACGAAAATTCTGCGGTCATTGCTGGAGAAATGGACCTGAACGTCTCAGCTGCCAGCGGTGCGTATCTGGACGTTTCGGGAGAAAGCAGCGAAACGGTCGATCACTACGGCCTCACGCTCTTCAAGCACATCACGAATCTCTTTTCTTCCATCGCCTCCGGGAGAGTCAATGAAGCGAAAGCGCTCATCCTGCTTGACGGAAAGATCCGCCTCTCCGGTGATTTGGATGCCGAGTCGTTCGCCGCTGCGAATGCGTCCTTCACCACTCGCGGAGGGGGTCTTGGATTCGCATTCGTGAAAAATCACGCTTCATCTGCCCTCACCGTTGGATCTCTTGCGGAGCTCCGTGCGCGGAACATCGACTTGGAGTCCCGGATGAACACATCGGTCTATGCCGGCTGGTCGGCAGATTTTCTCGGGCTTTCGACGTCGATCAAAGCCATTCCGCTGGACATCAGCATTGCCGTCACGCTCGTAGAGACCGAAAACGCGCTGACGGTGGAAAATGGAGCGGTCTTGGAAGCCGCGGAGACGCTCGCACTCACTGCGACGACGGAAAATGACGTCACCGGAGACGTTTCGACGCGCGCTTTTGAGGATTTCCTGGGCATCGGTTTCGTTTTCTCGGACGTCCATACAAAAAATGAACTGACCATCGGAAACAGCGTTCGCGGAACGGGAATGGCTGCGGGAACGGAAATGGCTGCGGGAACGGAAACCGTGCCCGTGATGCTTTCCGCCCGGAACATTGAGCTGACCGCCTTTACGGACCTCAGCACGAATGTGGGATCTTTTGCCCAGGTCGGAAGCACGACGAACATCGATACCGTGAAACTGGCGAACCGCATTACGAAAAACAAACTGGAGCAGCTCTCCGGAAAACTTAACGCGTTCATCAAAGGCAAGCTCTCGTTCCTAGATGCGCTGGACACGTCGAAATTCGGTCTCACGATGGGCGCGGCGATCCAGAATACCTCGCTGACCAATGACCTGACGGTCAACGGTTCCGCACGGATCCATGCGCTTAAGTCGCTCCGTCTGAATTCCGAGTCGCAGTACCTCTACCACACGAACGCCTACACTCTGATGGGTGAAGCGTACAATGCGGCCAACCAGCCGGTGCCCGTCGGTTTCGCCGCCGCAATCGGACTTCCCGTTCTCGTGAGCGACACCTCGACGAAACTGACCATCCGTTCCGACGCAGTCCTAGCGGCAGACTCCATCAGCCTGACGGCCAGAACACTCTATCCGTACGAGTACTCGCATCTTCTGAAAGATATTTTCCTGGATGGCGATCTCTCCGGTCTTTCCGCGGAAGCGATCTACGGAATCTTGATGGATGACTCGTTCGGTCTTCTGGAAGGCGCGACGAATTCCATGGTCCAGGCAATGGCGTCCGGAGACAAAGCGGCCGTTTCCGGCTCGGTCAATGCGCTGGATATTTCGACGGAAACCGTCACGAAAGTGGAAGACGGCGCGAAGATCTGGGGAGCCGGTTCCTCGATGGACGGAAGCACGGTCACGCAGGCATCGTCGCTGAATGCGGAAGCCTCCACAGACATTTCAGTCGTGAATCTTGCCGGTGCGCTTGCTTCCGGATGGAGGGCGAGATTCAAGCCGGTCTGGGGAACGGACGCAAAAACGGGAGTCGGTGCCAGTGTGCTGTTCGTCGGACTCTCAAACATCACGATCGCCGACGTTTCACCGACTCTGATCCTCGCCAAAACCGTCGCGGTCCACTCGGATTCCAGCATCCTTGACGTCGCGCTGACGATCGGTGCCGGAAACAGCAGATCGTTCGGATTTTCCGGCATGACTGCGTCTTCGGTCCTCGATACGTACACACTGGCGAAGATCGACGATTCCACGCAGATCGGAACGGAGTCACTCCTGACCGACTCAGTCTCCGTGACTTCAGATGACGCTGTCGTAAGCGTTTCGGCAGGCGGAAGCGTTCAAAAAGGTTCCGGCGGTTCCGGCCTCACGGCTTCCGTTGGGATCGGGGGTGCCGTCATGGAACTTACGCGTGAAAACTACGCCGTCTGGGGAAATCTGCTTGATCAGGACGGCAAACTCGCAACGATACGCGGGTACGAGACTGCCGAAACGCTCGCCTCTGTCTCGACCGATTCCTGGGTCCGAAACGCCGTTACGCTCAACGCGCTGACTTCCGGCGTGAACGTCATTTACGCAGCCGCGGGCACTTTCGACAGTACGAATCCGGACCTGCCGATCGAAGAAGTGAACGAAGACGGCATCGAAATGGAAGATCTGACGCAGGAAGTGGAAAATGGACCAACAGACGGCACAGTCATGAATGCGAATCTTCATTCCGCATGGGGGATCGCCGGCGATGCGTCGATGACGCTGATCGACGAAACGACCTACGCGCTTTTGAACGGCAGCACGGATCTTCATTTTAATCCGGACGGGACCGGATCGGTGCTGAATGCAGATGGAACCTCTCTCGGAGAGGCGCAGATCAAGATCCATGCGGAAAACGCGACCTTCCATCACGCGCTGGCCGGAAGTGCCTCCTTCCAGTGGGGAATGGGAACTGGGGCGGCGTCTGGAGGGATCGCCGGTTCCTTTGCGTTTTTGATCGATTCCGCAGAGACTCTGGCTTTGGTCAGCCTCGAGAAACTCGATTTCCATTCCGGTCTAAAACCCGATCTTGCCCTTGAACCGACCTCAAACACTCTGAACGTCACTGCAGAAAAAAGCGGAGAAGCGGTCCTTCTTTCCATCGGAGCATCCTCGTCGTTCACGAACTCACGCACGGAGATCACTTTTGCAGGAAGTGCCGGATACGCCATGGTGAAAGATTCCACGCGCGCAGAGATCGCTGAAACGGAGATCCAGACCGGAAATGCGGACGTTTCTTTGACGGAAGAGGAACTGCGGGAACTTCAGAAACTTACGGACGTAATGGTCTCTGCGAAAAATTCTGCGGACCTCATCAACCTTGCGGGCGGTGTCTCCATCAGCGGGACCATTGGATTTGGGGGAGCTGCCGCAATTTCGGTCCTCGAGCTGGATACGTCGGCTCTTTTGAGGAACGTTTCCCTCACGGCTGACTCCCTGACGCTGCGCTCGGAAGATTCCGGACTGATCGTTCACTCGGCGCTCGGGACGGCAGTTGCGAGGCCATCGAGCGGCCTCGTTCCCTTTTCCGGTGCCTTGGCCATCGGCGTAGTCTCGGGTACTTCCCAAACCGGAATGACGGCAGACTCCGCGGCACTTCCGGGAATGATCGACTTGACGGGCGATCTCTGCATTCAGACTTCCAACACGATCCGGACCGATGAAGAAAAGAACGCGACGGCGAAAACCTTTGATTTTCAGGAACTCATCTCCGAAGAAGTGAATGGTGAGCTGGAGGACTGGGAAGAAAAAGAGCTCTACGTTGGAGACGACCTTTCCACGGTCCAGATCACAGAAGGAGAAACGACGGGAGAAAACGGCGAGAGCGGTGACCCAATGTACCGGACTGTGAAGATCGGCATGGATCCAGATTCTCCAAAGATCGTTTCGTTTGCCGTGGACGCTTCCGTTGGAAAAATCGCGCTCGGGACGGCAGTGAGCGGGAATTCCATCCGCACGACTCACGAAAGTATCCTGCGGAACGTAAATGTCCAGCTCGGCGGTGACGTGCTCGTGACGGCAGGAACGGACGGCGGGATCTATGCGTTCAATGTCGGCGGGTCGGTCGGAACGGCAGGAGCAGCGGGACTTTCCGTCGGAGTGGAGCTCATCGAGCAAAACACTTTCGTCACGCTTGAAAATATGACGCTCCAAAACGTGCGGCCTGCCGGAACGGAATTCGAGACGGTCCACGACTCATTCATCGCGGAAAATCGGGCGCAGATCGTCAGCGCGGCTCTAGATGTGCGTGTTTCGACCGAATGTACCGCAGCAAACCTTCTTGCGGCATACAATCAGACGGGAAATCGGACGCTCGTTCAGATGAAAAACGCGAATATTCAGAATGAATTCGGAGGGATCCAAGTCAGCGGCGTCTCGAATTCCGACATCATCGCGATCATGCTTCAGGTCGGCATTGCCTCGACTGCCGGAGTCAGCGCAAACGTCGCGATCAACTCCATCGGAGGCGTGAAGCTCTCAGATTCTGAGGAGCAGGAAGCGCAGATCCTGACTCTGCTTGCCGGAACGTACGGAATCGATTCCGATCACGCCTGGGTGCACGAGTCCGGCATTCGCATTTCGGAAGGATCTCTGCTTTCCTCGGCCTTCGGAAACCTGGAACTGAACGCCGAAACAGACGGTCAGCTCGTTTCCGTTGCAGTGACCGCAGCCGGCGGAGGAACAGCAGCCGTCGGACTGTCCGGATCCTACGCAAAGATCGGCTCGGCGACAGTTGTGGAGATCTCCGATTCTCTGCTTGAGACGAACGATCACGTTTTCCTCACGGTCGAAGAAGCGTGTGCGCTGGCGGAGGCTCGTTCTGTACAAAACGGCGTGACGCTCACCGAGGCGCAAAAAACGGCGTTGAAAAACTATTTCACGCAGTATTTTGCGGGACTTCAGACCCACTCCGGAAAGTATCTCGTACCGACAGCCTCCGTAAACGGCGGGAATCTCACCATCCGGAATGAAGACCGTTCCCTTTTGGTAAACGTACTTCTTGGCGGATCTGGAGCCGGGACTGCCGGCGTTCTGGTCAACTGCGGCGTTTCGGCCATTCAGCAGACACTCCTGACCCGTTTCACAGATTCCTCGCTCATCGCCTCTGACCGGATCGCGTCGCACACGGGCAGTAACGGGGACTTCGTGACCGTTGGCGGGAATGCGTCCGTCGGTCTGGAAGGCGCAGGCGTCGGCGTGAACTTCAACTACTCCGAGTACGCTTCCATCATGAAGCAGTCCGTCGAGAACTCCAAGCTCCTTTCCGGTTTCGGATCGATCGATCTGCAGACGGGATCGGATCGGTATCTTTTCGTGCTTTCCGCCTCTGGTGCCGGTTCCGGCATGGTCGCCGTCGACGCGAATGTCGGTCTGAATTTCCTCTCGAACGAGGTCTCCACGACGGTCTCAGACGGTTCTGCGCTCCATGCAGGCGGAAACGTTCTCCTGACGGCCCGGTCAAATGACTCGATCTTCAATCTGACTCCCACGCTCGCGTTGGGGATCATGGGAGGCGGAGTCGGTGCGAACGCGACTGTGACGGACATTTCGACGCTCACTTTTGTGAACGTCCTCACGTCCGCAGACGGAAACGGGACCGTCACGAGCCTCAGCGGTCTGGATCTCTACCGTCAGGCGGATCCACTGACGCTTTCGATCTGGGACGCGGAAGGCAATTCGCAGGACGTCACCGTGAACGGAGTCGGCATCTACGCGCTTTCGGATCAGAAAGTCCAGTCGCTGGGCATCGCGGCTTCCGGAGGTCTCTATTTCGGCGTGTCCGGTAGCTCTTCGGTCATCCTGAACGACGCGCAAACGCGGGCAAGGATCTCCGGTGCATCCGTCGGTCTTTCAGATCTCCATGAGTATTTCACCTCTCCGATCTACCTTCCGGTCGAAATCGGTTTCGACGCAAATGGAAAGTACACTTTGGGAGAAGTGAACGAAACGCCGAGACCCGATCTGACCCAGAAAGCTCTTTTCCGGACGGACGGTTTCAATTTCGCTGGCGGGATCGCAGGCGGTGCGGGAGCTTTGGAAGTCGGGGTCTCTCTCACGTACCTGGATCAGGAGACTGAAAGTACTGTCGAAAACCTCCAGACGAAAAGAGAAACCGGCGAGGAAAGCACCTTCCAAGAGAAAAGCACCTTCCAAGAGGAAAGCACCTTCCAAGAGAAAAGCACCTTCCAAGAGGAAAGCACCTTCCAAGAGGAAAGCACCTTCCAAGAGAAAAGCACCTTCCAGGAGGAAAGAAGTCTGGCGGAACTTTGGAAGCAGAGATCGGAGACTGCCAACCTGAACGAGGTCAGCGTCGAGGCATTTTCGACCGTTTCCTTCCTGCCGGTAATGGGGAACGGGAGCGGCGGGATCGTCGGAGTTTCCGGAAGCTACTCACTCTTCAATTTAAGCGGCTCGACGAAGGCGCAGCTGATTTCAACGGATCTGAAGGCCGAAAGTCTCAACGTGCAGGCCGGGATCTGGTCGGACGTCGAAATGTACACAGTAAATATCGCGGGCGGTGCGGGGGCCGGGATCGGAAGCGGTGCCGAAACGCTCTTCGACCACGAAACGACCGCTCTGATCGGACGTTCTGCAGGAGACTCTGATGCCCGGGAGATCGTGACCTCCGGAAATTTGACGGTAGACGCCGTTTCGGAAAATCACGTGCGAAACTACGCGTTTAGTCTGAGCGGCGGCATCGCTGCAGTTCCCGTAAATGTGCAGCTCTTCGACATTTCGGACCGAACTGCGGCGGAGATCGCTGAGAATTTTGCCGTGAATGCCGGAGGAAACGTTTCCGTCAATGCTCAAAATCAGCTTTTCATCGAAGAGATCCTGGGCAGCGGAACGGGCGGCGGCGTGACAGTCGGGGCTGGCGTGGACTTCATGACGCTCCGAAACGGCGCTTTCACGCAGATCGGCGACGGGACGCAAATTCTCGCGAAAGGAGACGTCTCTCTGAATGCGGACGTCCTACGCAATGTCCGTGTCGATGACGTTGGTGCCGGTCTCAGTCTCGCTTCCGTGAATGCCGTCGTCACGGTCCTGAATTCCAGCGCGGCGGACGTTTCCGACACAGTCACCATTTCCAACACCGAGTATGCCGTCGACTATTCCGAAGCGGTGAAGGAGGCACGATACGATTTCTCCACGCTTCTCAATGGGACCGATACGGAAGGAAACTACGTCGATTTTTCGCAGGGAAAGATCGATCTGGACGTGCGGCTTGCGGACTTTTACGAAATGGAACCGCAGGATCTCAAGACGAAAATCGGAAGTTTGACGCAAACCGGAACGCAAATGACCGGAGCGTCTCAAGCTGAAGTTCAACCGACGGAAGTCCCTGACGTTCTTGCCGGAGTCCTGCTAGGAAAAGGATCCGTCATTCAGGCGGACGGCGAGCTGGCTCTTTCTGCCCGACAGGTGCATGAACTGGAACTCACGACCGTCATCGTGCAGGCAGGCGGAGTAGAGATCGGCGGCGCGGTGAACGTCGTGACGCTGGGAGGCAATGCGCTCGTGCGCGTCAATGGAGATCTTGCTTCCGGAACAAAAATTTCGCTCGAGGCGTCCGACATCCTCAAGGGTCGCGGCGGGGAAGAGAAGGCCGCTTCCTGCGCGATCGGCATCGGACAGGCGGGCGTGATCACCGCAGCGGCGGGAGTCGGGGTCATGGATTCCGCTTCCGGGGCGTGGATCGTCTTCAGCGGCGAGTCGGCAGCACCTTCAGGGATGGCAGGCACTTCGGAAACGGCGTCCATCGCACAGAAGATCTCGACCTGGAATTCCGCGTCTCCCGCAGACATCTGCATTCACGCGAATGCCGTACACCGTTACGCCCTCATGAACGGTGATGTTTCAGCGGCCTGGATCACCGCGTCCGGGATCGTTTCGTTCATCGACGATTCCCTCACCGCCATGATCCAGGGAGATCAGCCCGTCCGTTTTCTGACGGAGCGCGGAAGCGTCCTGATGGATGCGTCCACTTACTCCCGCCATGATATTTCCACGTGGGGAGTCGCCGTAAATGCAGGAGCCGGCGTCGGCGATGAGTCGAACCTCGAAAACAGTTCGACCGCGAAAGTGGTTTTGGCGGACGGAACGCAGATCGAGACTGGAAATTTGGAAACGTACACACTCTCGGCAGGTCCGGAACTGGAAGACGATGGCACGACTCTGGAATCGAAAGATGACGGCGAGTCCCCGGAAACGGAAAACCGCGTGAGCATCCAGACGAAAACGGAAACGGATGCGGACGTCAAGGCGCTCGGCGTCAATGCCGGGGTCGGCGTGGGCGTCGGAGTGTCGCGCACGATCGTGCAGAACGACATGACGTCGGAGATCTCGCTGGGGAACGGCGTGAAGATCCGCGGTAATGCGGTCACGCTCGATGCGCAAACGCTCCAGAATTCTCTGCTCGGAAACGCAACGGCCGGCGGCGGGCAGCTTCTGGGAAGTGCAGACTCGGCAGAAGTCTACCTCTACGGAACACATGATGCACGGATCCTCATTCAGGACGATCTGGACCTCCAAACGCACACTGCGGATCAGCTGCGGGCGGGAAAGATCCTCTTCCTGACCCGAACGACCGCGAACTCTGACGTGAAGGCGGCGGGGGGCAGCGGCGGGATCCTGGCGGTCGGCGTCGTGCAGGCGAAAAACGATTTCACAGTCAATGCAGAGATCGCGCTCGGAGCAGATCCTCGGCTTGCAGCAGACGAGATCCGTTTCCTCGCGGAGACGAACGGTGATCTCCTGACGGTCCTTGAGAGCGGTTCGGGAGGCGGCGTAGACTCCTCTGCCGGCATCGTGAAGTCTGCGTGGATCCCGACGGCAAAGATCTCGCTGGCGGAAAACACGATGGAGTTCCTCTCGCAGACCGCCAACAATCTGGAGGCGTCGCGGATCCTTCTGGAAACAAACACGAAAGGGACGCTCGATTTTACCAACGATTCCTTCCGCGGCGGACTGGTGAACGGCGGCGGAGCGGGAAACGACATCCAGATCCGCGCGAATTCCATTCAGGACCTTGGCAATGTCCGGATCTTGGCCCCCGAAATTCAGCTCCACGCCCTCACAGACATCCTCAAGGAACGGAATGACCGAAACACCTACCTCGCATCCGGCGGCCTCGTCGACATCGCGGCGAGTACGGGAAACCAGTTCCTCGCGGAGATCGAAGCACAAGTAAACATCGGCGCCTCCGCAATGATCTCCACCGGTGAGACGGGGCAAAACGGTGACCTTTCCATCCTTGCACAGAATACTCTCAACGCTTTCGACACCTACTATCTGAATTCCGGAGGAGTGATCTGCGTAACGGTCGGTTCTTCCGATTTCCTCGTCAAAAAGCTGAACGCAAATGTCCGCATCGGAGAAGGGGCGGAACTTTTCTCCTCCCGTGATCTCACACTTTCTGCGCTTTCCGGCGGGGAAATGTACATGGAACTCGTCGCAAACTCCTACGGTGTCGCAGGTGTGCCGGACGGAAAGGGAAAAATGCACGTCAATTCCCAAAATGCCGTTTCCATCGGGAAAAATGCGCACCTTCTCTCGCTCGGCGAAATGTTTCTTGGGGCCGGTTCTGCGCCGGAAGGAGATAGTCAGTGGAATATCGAGAGCATCGTGAACACGTTCAATGGAACCGCGCTCCCGTTTCCTTCCACGGCCTCGAACGACTACTTGTTTACGCTTGAAAACGACATCATGATCGCGGAAGATGCTTCCCTGCGTTCCGTCTCGGACATCAGCCTCCTTTCCATGGCGGGGCTGGTGCGCAGTGTCGCGCATTCGTATGCCGGCAATACGTACGCAGGAGTCAGTTCTACCGACATTTCCAACATTTTCTCGGACAGCGGCGGCCAGCTCTACAGCTCAAGTTCCATGACGGGATTTGAATTCAAGGGCGGGATCACGACTGCCGGAAAGATCGAAGCGGGGATCTACGCCGACTCCAATCTCTCCATCGACGCGGACGGAAACGTGACCGGAAGTCCTTGGATCTCCTACGAGATCGAGAAAGACTCGGCCCTTGACCAGTCTTTGGAAGCCGAGATCCTGGCGCTCGAGGAAGAGATCCGGCATTTCCAGGCAAGCGGAGAGACCGCGTACATCGAGGCTCTGGAAGCGGAAAAAGCCCAGCTCGAAGCTCTCCAGGCAATGTACGTCGGTAAGACCGCGGACATTCTGAAACTGGATCCGATCGCGGCTGCCGGCGGTGACATCATCGTTCATGGAAACTACCTCCGGACCGAGGGAAATTCTGCGTCGCTGACCGCAAACGGTCAGGCAAAGATCGAGATCTCCAATGCCGGAACGATGTTTCTCCAAACCAACTCCATGGAGATCATGGGATCCGGAAACGGGAAACTCAAATTCAATGCGCATCAGATCGTTTCGCAGGACGCGCTCAACAAACTGAATCCGGCGGAAAGTCAGGCGCATTTCCAAACATTTTCCGTCTCACAGCAGGTCATTTCACCGGAGATCCGGATCACTTCGACCGATCCTGCCGCTGAAGTCTGGCTCTACGGAAACATCCTGAATCAGTGGGGCAGCGTGAACGTCGATTCCCTCGGTTCCATCCGGCAGGAAGGAATGATCGCCGCTCAGAGCGTGGACATCTCGACGAGCGGGAGTTTCATTCAGAATTACGTAACGGGACTTTACTCTACGGGAGGCCTTCCGGAAGAAGATCCGTACGTGCAGGACGCCGTTGAGAAGTTCATTCAGGAAATGCAGGGGACCGAGAAGACCGGCGAAAGCTGGAATTCCGAGAAAAAACTGGATCTGGACCCCGCCTCCAATTCCAGCATCATCGCGAGCGGATCCGTCTTCATTTCTGCCGAAAAATTAAACATCAACGGCATGATCCTCAGCGGATTTGCGGATTACGAGCTGGATCTTGGCGCAATTGGAGTCATGGACGCCGTCGAGGCTTTCAGAAGATCCTACGCGGCAGGAACAGCTCCCTCCAGCATTCTGGATCTGACCTCCTACTTCCCAATGTACGCCTACGGATATTCCGCGACGCCGGTCAGTGTTCAGTTTGACGCAGCGTCCGATTCCTTTACCATCGGAGACATCATTGCCCGCGGCGGATCCGTGACCCTTTACGGAAACATCCTCTCCACGGGAAACGGAATGATCTTCGCCGCGTCCGGAAAAAGCGACGTAAAGATCACCAATCCAAGTGCCTACACTCTGGATCTTGGCGACATCGACCTCTCCTCAAAATCGGCAGGGATCGTGAAGTTCCAGGATACGGCTTTCAAACTCATCGACAAAAACGGGAAAACGACTTACTTGGAAACTGTCTATCAGAATCAGGACGGCCAGTGCATCGGATCTCAGACTGCCTACGATCCGGACACGATGAAGATCCGGTACGCCGAAGACGGAACTCCGGAAAAGAAGATCCTCGCCGCGGGAGCCTATTCGCCGACTCCGGACCGATGGTATGCCTGGGCGGCTTCACAGGATTTCGAGCTGACGCAGGATGAATACGAAAAACGCAAGTACTCGTTCTGGATCCCCGCGGGAGAAAAGGTCTCCGAAGGTCAGGAAGCTAAAGTCATCCAGCCAATGGAACCGATCGATTCCGACACGCTGGTCGTGGATCCCGAGCTGGACGCAAACTATGACTTCATCGCAAAGTACTTCTGGGAAATGACGGACAGTGAGTACTCCGAATGGAAGTACGTCAATGATTCCAAGCGCGTCTTCATTTTCTACTGGGAGGAAAACTATGAACGCACGCATACCTGGAAAGAAAACGAAAAATTCTACTACTATCTGAATGCGTCCCAGGACATTCAGGTCAATATTACTCCCGGAAGAAACGGTGACGTCGTGGTGGATTCCGTCGGCGCGATCAATGCAAGTTCCATTTTTGCACCTCACGGGAAGATCGAACTGACGTCGAATTCCGCGATCCAGACGCTCAAAACGACGGCCGACATTCAGAGCGGAAATATCTCGCTGAACGTCATTTCAGATCCGGCGATCTCTGTTCCGCGCGGCGGTATCGGAATGGCCTCTGCTCCGCTCTCGATCAGGCAGACGAATGACGCAGGGGAACCGCTGGCAGAAAGTCTCGTTTTGAACATTCACGCGGAGTTGGGGGACGTCTGGCTGCTGAATCGCTACTCGGACACCATCATGAACGACATTCAGGTCGAAAACGGCGTGTTTGCGCTGAGATCGCAGGGAAGCATCCTCCAAAACAGCGGCACGTTCCTCCAGGCACAGAGACTCGAGCTTCTGAGCGATGCCGGAACGATCGGAAGTATGACGGATCCGCTGCGCATCGAGACTGCCGTCACGCAACGGACTGAGAAGCTGGAAGGAAATATCGTCCTGAAAGCCTCAGGAGACATTGCGGTCCGAGAAATGGGAAAAGCCGACGGGGAAGGTTTCAGCGACGACCCGCTTTATGTGGAAAAGATAGAGTCCAGTACCGGGGACGTGAAAGTTCAGGTCGCCGGCGGGGACATTCTGAACGGCAGCGAATTCGACTCGCAGCTCCAGACGGAGGAAAATTCCGCAAAAGAGCGGCTTGAGGACCAAGGGATCATTCAGGGAGAAGAATACGAAAATCTCAAGAATGACGTCGTGGAGGCGATGCAGATGAAACTGGAATCGCTTTACCATGAATTCTGGGAAAACGGCAAGGCACAGTATGACCCGGATTTCCAGTTCACCTACTCCGAACAAGAAAAGGAGAGCATGCGCAGCCGCGGGATCACCGAGAAGAGCATCGCAGAAGCGGAAGCAGAACTGACGGATTTCTATCATGAAAACTGCTTCGATTTCGGAAATGCGTCTTACGAGCCGGAGTTCCGCAAAGTGCTTACCGACGCAGAAAAGGAAACGCTCCTGAGCGGTTCGCTGCGTGAATTTGCGAAATTGAAAAACCTGCTGCCGTTCGAGACCTACGGGGAAAAAGCTGCCGACGACGTGTCGATGACGGCCGTCATTTCCGGAGGAAAGATCATGCTGGAAACGGATCAGGCGATCGGCCGGCTGGAAGATCCCCTCGTCATCGAAGCCGGAACGAAACTGCACTCGCTCGACGAAACCACGATCGACATTCTCCAGAAAGCCCTTCCGCAGGACGTCTCCTACGCCTACGATGAAACGGGCACCGCGGTCTCCATGACCGTCCAGCTCAAAAACCAGCTGGTCCTGAACGCCTCGGAGACCGTCGAAGTTTCCGCGAAAAACGGTGCGATCCTGGGATCCGTAACGGACCTGACGCTCGATTCCCTCCAGATCGAAAACGGAGACCTGACGCTCGACGTACAGGGAGACCTGAACGCAAATTCTCCGCTCCTGGCCAACAGTATGACCATGAATGTCTGGGGAAACATCGGGACGGAAGAAACGCCGCTCTGCGTGACGCTCCAGGGAAACGATTCGACTTTGGACGCCTGGGCGGAGGGCAGCATCTGCATCGCAAGCGATTCCGATCTGCGCGTCAGGCATCTGGAAACACTTTCCGAAACCGGGATCCTCTTGAAAACCGCCAACGGCGCAAGTATTCTGGCTGCGGAAACTGCGTATGCAGAGCACATCAAAACCGACGCGCTCCAGATCCTCTCGGATGGATCCATCGGTACGGGATCGGCTCCGATGACGCTCGCCGCCGGGACGGAAAACGGAACGGTGACCGCGGAGTTGAGTGCAAAAAATGAGATCGCTGCTGCGTCAAATGACGGACTGACGGTCCAGAATGCTGAAAGCGAGTCCGGCCGAGTCACCCTTTCCGCCGACGGCCAGATGAACGTCAACGGCGAGATCTCCGGGCACGGCGTGACGCTTGAGACGCTAACGGGCGGTTTCTTCCAGAAAGACGGCTCGCACATCACGTCGCTGGGGGAAGAAAATGTCCTGACGGTCAAAGCTCATGAAGATGCGGTGCTCGCGGCACTTCGCTCCGATGGAAAAACGCTCCTCATCGAGTCGAAAGAAGGGGCTATTTTGCGAAATTCTGCCGAAACGACCATCGATGCCCAGTTTGCGGCAGTGACGCTTGATGCAGCGGCAGGAGTCGGCAGCGGACGGCTTGAAGAAACGGCCGGAAAAGATTTTCGCGATGCGATTTCGCTGAATGTGGAGACCGTGACGGGTTCCGTGTCGGGGACCGGAGGATTTTATGCCGAGCAGCTGACTGGAAATGCACTCACAGTCCACAGCGTCACGACGCAGGACGGAAGCGTCGGCATTTTGACCGGAACGTCATCTCCATCTGGTCCATCCGATCCATCCGGTTCCGAAACAGGCGCAGATCTGCGGCTCGAAAACATTCAGGCCGGACAGGGTGACATTTTCGCCGCAAATCTCGCAGAAACGGGAAGTCTGACGCTCCAAGGGACGCTTTCCGGCAAAAACATTTACGCTTACGCCGGCGGAGAACTTCTCTCCGGGACGGATCTGGCGTTCAGGACTCCGGAAAGTGCGGGAACGATCCAGCTTACAGCAGAAAAAACCGTCGGATCTCTGGAAGCTCCCGATGGATTCCGTGCGGATTGGGACGGCAAAATGCGCATTTACGGCAAAGAAGGTGTCGTACTTGACATCACGGGGCAGGGAGAGCGTGAGATCGAAACGCTTCTGACGCAGAATACCGTGCGGATCAAGGGAAACTATCCGGAGGCGGATCCTCTTAAGATCGGTACGTACACCGGGCAGGTCTTCCAGTCGGAAACGAAAGTTTCTTTCGAAAACGTGAGCATGGAGGCGGAATTCACCTTTGAACCGCGTCCGGACGCAGACATTTCGCTTCACGAACCGCTCATGCCGACCGATCTCAGCGTGAATTTCAAGGTCGATTCCATGGAATTTGACGGACCGGAATTTGAATTTGACGCACTGTTCACGGATGATCTAGTCTTCAAGACCGACGCACTGAAGATCCAAAAACTTCAGCAGGAAACGCGTACCGGTGAAGTTCCGCTTCACATCGACATCATGGGCTGGAGCGCAGAGCAAAGCCGGGTGGTCTGCATCGATTCGATCGACGCAGCGGGAATCGTTGACGTCTCGCGTCTCTATGCCGAAAATGCAGAACTGACCGTAGATGCCGGGCCGATGATCCAGATCCAGGATGGTCTGACGAGCGGGCGTGTCCGGGTCGATCTCCACGACATGAAAACGCAGATCGACGCGCAGGACAAAACAGCATTCAATGACCGAACGCACCTCTGGACTCAGGACGGACGGTACCGTCACCGGATCGATCCGCAAAGGGTCGAAACAGACATTTATGTGCTGAACTACTCGCCGGAATACATCGTGAACTGGGAATTCGACACGGAAAACAGCGTCGAACGCCTGACGAATAAAGAGCTGCGCCTCGCGCTTTACGAGCATTGGTACCGACAGGATCGCGCGCTGAATGTACCGCGTCTCTTCATTCCCGCGGAGGAAACAAAGGAGGAAACCGAGGAGAAAACCGAGGAGAAAACCGAGGAGAAAACGGAGTCCTCTGAAACAGCTGCAGCTGCGTCGGAAACGGTCCAAGATCCGGAAAAAGAAACGAGTTCCGGACAAACAGAAGCCGGGAAAACGGAAAATGCCTTGGATCTGGAACTACCGGCACCACCAGCACTCCGGATCGAATGGAAAGCAGAGGACCTCCAGCCGTCAGGTAAAGTGCAGGCCGGCATTCCGTAAATTTTTGGCGAACAGGAGCCGCAAAACTCCCGCTGCGGCTGAGATCCCGCCGCGCATTTCACGCAAGATAGCGTCCTGTGATGCTCTGCGGCATGCGTGCGATCTCCTCGGGAGTTCCGGCCGCGACGATCCTTCCTCCCGCCGTTCCGCCGCCGGGACCAAGGTCGAGGATCCAGTCCGCATTCCGGATGACGTCCAGATCGTGCTCGATGACGATGACCGTCGCACCGTGAGAGATGAGCGTCTGAAAAACGCCGATCAGTGACCGAACGTCAAGAGGATGAAGGCCGATCGTGGGTTCATCGAAAATGAAGACGCTGTCCGCCTGCCCTCTGCCCATTTCGCTGGCGAGTTTCAAACGCTGCGCTTCACCGCCAGAAAGTCCCGGCGTCTGCTCTCCGAGCGTGAGGTAGCCGAGTCCCAGATTTTTCAGCACTTCCAATCGTCCCCGAACAGTCTTCAATTCGGCGCACGCCTCAAGCGCGTGGTCAACGTCCATGGCCATCAGTTCCGGAAGACTCCGCGCTTCGCCGCGTGAATCCGCGTACCGGATCCGATACGCTTCTTTCGAGTACCGGGAACCGCGGCACTCCGGGCACGGGATCTCGACATCCGGAAGGAACTGGACGTCGAGGCTGATCGTCCCGCACCCATCGCAGGCCGAACAGCGAAGAGAGCCAGTATTGTACGAGAGATCCCCAGCCTTGAGACCGAGCCGTTTGGCATCTTCCGTCCGCGCGAAGACTTTCCGCAGTTCGTCGTGAACGTTCGCGTACGTCGCAACGGTCGAGCGGACATTCAGGCCGATCGGCGAGGCATCGATGAGCTTGACGTGCTGGATCCCAGGCGCAAAAACAGAGACGACGTGATCCGGGAGTTTTTTTCCGGTGATCGAGGCTTCCAGCGCGGGAATGAGGCTTTCGAGGATGAGCGTCGTTTTCCCGGAGCCGGAAACGCCCGTCACGAGCGTCAGGCGTCCTTTCGGGATCTCTGCTTCCAGAGGCTGGACCGTGTGAATGGCAGAGGTTGCGAGATGGATCGTGCCCAGGTCGAACATTTCGCTGCGTTCCGCACGTTTTCGGACGAGAACCTCCGCCTCACCTGACAGAAACGGACCGATGAGCGACACGGGATCCGCTTTAATCTCCGCGACCGTCCCCTGCGCCGTCACTTGCCCGCCATTCGCGCCGGCTTCCGGTCCCATTTCGATGAGCCAGTCCGCTTCCCGGAGAATTTGAGTGTCGTGGTCCACCAGAATGACGGAATTCCCGTCTGCGGTCAGATCGCGCATTACGCCGTTCAGCCCCGTGATATTCGACGGATGAAGTCCGATCGACGGTTCATCCAGCACGTAAAGGACGCCGGTCGTCCGGTTTCGGACGGCGCGAGCCAACTGCATTCGCTGGCGTTCTCCCGTTGAAAGCGTCGCGGAGGACCGGTCAAGCGTGAGGTACTCAAGCCCCAAATCCGCCAAACGACGAGCCGCGCTAAGAAACGAATCCGCGATGCTTTCCGCCATGGGCCGCATCGAGTCCGGCATCGACTCCGGGACCAAACGGACCCAGTTCACCAGCTCGCCAAGCGTCATTCGGCACGCTTCGTCCAGCGAGATCCCGCGGATCTTCGGTCTTCGCGCCGCCTCTGAAAGCCGTGAACCTCCGCAATCCGGGCAAATGTCCTGACGCAGAAATCGCTCGACCCGCTTCATCCCTTTTTCGTCTTTGACTTTCGAGAGCGCGTTTTCGACTGTACGGACCGCACTGTAGTACGTAAAATCCAGCTCGCCGGCCGTCTCGGTATTTTTCGACCGATAAAAGATCCGCTTTTTCTCCGCCGGACCATGAAAAACGATCTCCCGCTCCGTGTCCGTCAGTTCGCAAAACGGCACATCCGTCCGCACTCCCATCGCGCGGCAAACGTCGGTCATGAGCGACCACATAAGAGTTTTCCACGGCAAAACGGCTCCGTCGTCGATCGTAAGCGACTCATCCGGCACGAGCGATGCAAGATCCACCGTCCGGACCGTTCCCGTCCCGTCGCATCTTCGGCAGGCACCCTGACTGTTGAACGCCAGCTCCTCGGCTCCCGGCGCGTAGAATTCCTCACCACATTCCGGACAGACGAGCGGAAGCTCCGCCGCGGGCCCCAGCGATGGCAGAAGATAATGTCCGTTAGGGCAGCTGTGGTTCGCCAAACGTGAAAACATCAGACGCAAACTATTCAGCAGCTCCGTTCCCGTCCCGAACGTGCTCCGGATCCCCGGGATCCCCGGCCGCTGGTGAAGCGCGAGTGCCGCCGGAACGTAAAGGACCTCATCGACCTGAGCCCGGGCTGCGTGCGTCATTCGGCGCCGTGTGTACGTGGAAAGCGCCTCGAGATACCGTCTCGACCCCTCCGCGTAGAGTACCCCCAGCGCAAGAGACGACTTTCCCGAGCCAGAAACGCCCGCGATCGCAACGATGCGGTCCAACGGAATATCTACGTCAATATTTTTCAAATTATGCACCCGGGCACCGCGGACCCGGATCGCCTGCGGACGGTTTGTGTTTTTCATACGCTGCAGTTCGTTTCCCATCCATTACGGCTCCTGAATATACGGTGACTCCGGATAGCCGCCGTACGACTCCGTCGAAGACGGACCGTTCGTTTCGTCTATTTCTGGGAACTCGTCTGTTTCGGAAACTGCGCCAGTTCCGGGAGTCACGCCAGTTTCATAAATCGAGTCAGAAACGGACGGGGCAGGATCTGAAGAGGGGACGGCAGTCTCTCCAGCGCCATTCATTCCGTCTGTTTCGGAAGGATCTTCGGAAGAAAGCAGAACGGCCTCCAAAACGACGTCCTCGCTGCGGATCGATCGGAAGGAACTGTCGACGGGCATCTCCAGAACATCGGATCTCTTGGCAGCAGGATCCTCCGCAGTGTCCCAAATTTTTGTCGGGATAAACAGAAGTGAAACAAGGACCACGACACACATAAGCAGAGTAGAAAAAATCTGCGATTTCAACGTTTTTTGAGCTGGAGCCATAGGATCAAGTTTCCTGAAAAGGATTTCAAAAGGATAAAAATTTTTCTGGAAAGAGAAAAAGACGAAAAACCGCAGGCATGCCGCTCAATATTTGCGAAAGTTCTGCAAAAACCGGCTAAAATAGCACTTTCCGTCCCCTTTCTCTCCTTTTATTATACCCCGAAATTCGCCCTTTGAGGAAAAAAATTAAAAAATTTTGAAAAAATTGCCTCCCCCCCCATTGCAAAATTCTGGAAATAGTGTATATTCTTTTTTCGTTAAGGGGATGAGAGAGAAAAGAAAACACTTTCTCTTACTTTCCAAAACGGGGCGTAGCTCAGCCTGGCTAGAGCGCTGCGTTCGGGACGCAGAGGTCGCTGGTTCAAATCCAGTCGCCCCGACTTAAAAGAAGCACTTCGAATTCGAAGTGTTTTTTTATTTTAAATTCCATTTCGATCTTCCATTTCATTCTATTTTTAGGGGGCATATTCCGCTTTTAGGGGGTATATTCCGCCTAGAGTCAGGCCGACATCCCGAAATTTGACGCAAAAAGAAAGAAAATCTCAGAAAACACGGGAAAATAAGGAGAAATCAAGCCGGTCCCCGTAGCAGGATTTCGAAAATCTGCTAAAATGTGGAAATCGTAAAGTCTGTCTTGTCCTGATTCAGGAGAACCATCATGTCGATCAAAAAACACTACACGAACTACAATAATTGGCGCAAAACGCAGCCGGACGCCCCGGCGGTGAAACTCCCGGTCTTTGAGGCCTGGATGAAAGAAGCATGCGGCGACGAGGTCATTGCGTCCAATGACGCTCTGGAACCCGGAAAATACCAGGAATTCGTCGTCTGGAAGGCCGCAAAAGATCAGGCGGACGAAGCGGCGAAAGCTCAGGCCGGCGCGATCCAGCTTGAGGCTTCCCGCCGTGAAAAAATGGCGAAGATCGTCGAAATGGGGATCGACCCCTGGGGACACCGTATCGACGGAGTGACACCTCTGGCGGACGTGCGTGCGATGGAAAGTCAGGTACCCGGTGCAGAACAGCGTGAAGCGGGCGAACATGGTCCTAATGTCCGCGTGCAGGGACGCATCATGCTCCAGCGTCCATCCGGAAAAGTCATCTGGCTCAACATCAAAGACCGGACCGGAAAGGTCCAGGTCATGATCGGGAAAAATCAGGTCGGAGACCGCAATTTTGAACTCGCGCAGTGTTTCGACCTGGGCGACATTGTCATGGTGGAAGGCGAGCTGGCGCACACTCGCACCGGCGAACTGACCGTATTTGCCGCGAATCTCGATTTCATGGCGAAATCCATCAACACGCCGCCGGATAAACACAGCGGCCTGAACGACTTGGAAATGCGTCAGCGCATGCGTTACGTGGACCTGATCCACACGGACGGAGCGCTGGAACGTTTCGTCAACCGCACGAAGATCATCAAATCTGTCCGCGAAACGCTGGATAATCGGGGATTCTACGAGATCGAAGGTCCGACTCTTCACGCAGTCGCCGGCGGTGCGGCCGCCCGGCCGTTCACGACGCACCATAATGCGCTGGACATGACGCTCTACATGCGCATCGCGCTGGAACTGCACCTGAAGCGTCTTCTCGTCGGCGGCATGGAACGCGTTTACGAGATCGGCCGCGTGTACCGGAATGAGGGCGTCGACACGAAGCACAATCCGGAATTCACGCTTATGGAGACCTACCAGGCGTTTGGCGACTACTATTCCATGATGGACCTTTCCGAAGAGATCATCATGAACGCCATCAAAGCCACTGGCCGTGAAGTCGTCGAGGGACAGCCGGTCATCCTGCCGTGGGAAGACGGTACGATCAACTTCACCCCGCCGTTTGCGCGCCGGAAGTACCACGACTTGGTCGACGAATTCGCAGGGATCGACTCTCACGATCCGGCTGCCGTGAAAGCGAAAGCTCTGGAACTCGGCATTGAAGATGTGGACGTGAAACATCCGGACGTCATCCTGAACGACGTTTTCGAAGCGACGGTCGAAGACAATCTCGTGGATCCCACGTTCGTTTACGACTATCCGGCAAGTATCTGCCCGCTGACGAAGCGAAAGAGCGACGATCCGGAAATCGCGGAGCGTTTCGAGCTCTTCGTCAAGGGAATGGAACTCGCCAATGCGTATACGGAACTGAACGACCCGGACCTCCAGGAACGTCTTTTCACCCAACAGCTGGAAGGCCAGAAAGACGAAGATTCCATGGCGAAGATGGACCACGATTTCATTCGTGCCCTGCGTTACGGAATGCCGCCGGCGGGCGGTCTCGGAATGGGGATCGACCGTCTAGTCATGCTCCTGACCAACTCGCAGAGCATCCGTGACATCATCCTCTTCCCGCTTCTGCGCCATGAAAAATAAGAAAACGCAAATGAATGCGTAGATCGCCAAAAGTCCATTTTCCACGGAGAAGATGGACTTTTTTTATCCCGAGACGTTCCGGCGCGCCTTTTCTTACGGACTTTCGATCCATCACTGAGAAGACTGAATTTTCGCAGAGAAACACAGAACGACGGCGAGAGGCTTTCAAAAACTTTTTGATGTTTTGGTACTTTTTATGTTTTCCTTTTGTGCGCTTTTAAGGAGCTTCTGTAAATTCAGTGGTTGAGATTTTCGGCTGAAAGTCCCACGCGCGACGGCACTCTGCGAGAGCCGTCTGGCTGCCCGCCATGTCGTGACGCTCGTGAGGGAGGAACATTTTGGAAATTGTTCCTCCCTCAGACTCCCTCTTCAAAAACTTTTAAAGACTCTTTTTTCTTTTTCCTGCTGCTATTCGACCAGCTCGCCGAGAATCATGATCTTCCCGACCCACCAGTTCGTGCCGTCATATTTCGGATCTCCCGGTGTGTACTCCTTCACGATGGAACGGTCCGGCTGCTCGGAATCGATTTCAATGGTGACTGTGTGGACGGTCTGCATGTCGTCGTTCTCGTTGGCGTAAGCCCAGAGCGTCGCCAGACGGAACCAGCTGCAGTAGCTGTCGTATCGGCGCGAGGGTCTTTCGCCCCTCTTTCCGTCGACCGTGACCCAGACCTGTGCGGCATTAGGACCGAGCACGTCATAAAGTTTCGCCTGTTTTCCGCGGAATTTGAAGGTCAGCGTACTTCCCGGCTTGCCCGAGTGCCACATTTCGCCCGTGCGGTTCGTGAAGTGGAAATTCGGCTCGCCTTCTTTCACGAGTTCCCATTCGCCGTGAAGCATTTCCGGGGTGATGGGGACCATTTTTGCATTTTCGTAGTTTCCTTCGATGAAGACGCTTTCGAGTTTCGGTGCGTGATCGACCGCAGGAAGATCTTTCATTTTTTCGTATCCGGCGATGATGTCCGCAAGGTAAAGTTCATGCCCTGCGTCAAGCGGGTGGACGCCGTCTTTTGCGAAAAGGATCTTTCCTTCCGGTACGGTATCCGCTTTCATGACGAGCTGGCCGGACGTGACCATTTCCGCGACGCGCTTTCCGAAATTGATCGTCGGGATCCCGTAATGCTCGGCAAGCATTTCCATCGCACCGGCCGCTCGGTGAAGTTTTCCTTTCTGATGATCGCCAACGGTCGCCGTCGTGACAGTGTAGACGAACACGATGTCCGTGCGTGCGTCTTTTTTCCAGATCTGCCGCACGATGCCTTCCATCTGCCGCCAGATATTTTCAGGAGAATTCCCGCCGTCATTGGTCGCAAACTCGACGAAGACCAAGTCCGGATCATGGCGCAGAACATCGTATCCGAGCCGAAAAACACCAAGGTCGGAGCCAGTCCCGCCGATTGCCGCATGGATCTCGCTGATCTTCGCATTTGGAAACTTCTCGCCAAGAAATTTCGACGTTTTCGGCCTCCATCCATTCTGAGCCGTGATGGAACCTCCGAAGTAAGCGACGGTAACTTCTTCGCCAGCCTGGAGTTTCGCGATCGTGTTTCCGATCCCGGAACGCACATGAACGTCAAAGATCTCCTGCTCGGCATACTCCGGCACGGCATAAACGCAGGCGGTCAGCGCAAAAAACAGAACGACACAAAGGAATCTTTTCATAAGGCATCCTTTCTAAAGAAAAAAATCAAAAATGGCGGGAAAATGATCCACGATCCGCAAGACCGTGAAATACAAACGGCCGAACGTTCGTGTCCGGCCGAAAAAGGTTCGTTCATCGACTGCTGAAGATCATGACGATCAAAAACAGGATGACGAGGATCACTGCAATGCCGGCACGTACGATCCAGATCTTCCCAAGCCGCATTTCTTCAAGTTCCTGCGCCTTTTTCTTCTCCTGGATATACTCGAGACTGTTTTCAAGTTTCAGATCATAGACGGCACGGCAAACTGGGCATTGGACACGCTGGCCGATCATTTCTTTATCGACGTCCAGCACATGTCCTTTGGGACACGGAATGTGCACGAGCGAGAGTTCTTCAGCTTTCGGCGGAGCTTTCATCGCAGAAGTAAGCGTTTTTTTGGCTTCCGCGACAGCTTTTTCACGCATTTCCTTCTCTTTTTTCTCCTGCATCATCGCAAACGGACTGGCTTCCTCCGGAGTCTCTTCCACAGAGTTTCCGTCCGCTCCGCCTCCCAGAAGTGCATTAAGATCGTTTCCCCTTCTCCCTCCAGCACGTCCAGCAGAAGAGGCAGAGGTGAAATCCAGCCCGTTTTCCTGCACAGACTGCTGCAGGGGCTGCGAAACCGGCGCGACCGGCGTAACAACAGGAGTCGCGACCGGAACAGCCTGCGGCGGCGGAGCCGGAATGATGAACTGGGTACCGCAAATCGGACACACGATGATGCTCCCCGCGTGAGCAGTGTCGGCCTGAAGCAAATGGCCCTGCGGGCAATAAAATTGAAAGTTCATGAAATTTCTGCTTTTCTGGTTCTCTGAAACTGTCGGGATCCCATGAATCATTACGGAACTCCCCGATTCCGTACAAAAAATACATAGGGACAAAAAAGCAAATGCAAAATTAAATAATTTTGGCATTTCCACCCACTCATCGTTTTCATTATATCATAAAATCCGGCTTTGAGGCAAAATTAATTCGAAAATTTCGAAAAAAAACGGAAAATGTTTGCGAAAAGATCCTCTCCAATCTTGACATTCGCAAAAATTTATGGTAAATTGTAAAATTCAGGGAGGGGAGACCCGCGGATCTTTTGTCTGCTCCCTCCTGTGCGGTCTCTGCGGCAGACGAACCTGCTCAGATCGCACACAAGAAGAGAAACCCAGCCGGAGTTTCAGGTGCCGAAACCTGATTCCCGCCGGCCAGATCAGTTGCGTAAGTATCGGAGTTTGAGTATGGAAAATAACGAATTGAATCCTCAGGTTGAAAACGTTCAGGAAGAGGCGCAGGCCGCCGTGCAGGAAACTGCCGCTGTGCAGGAAACTGCCGCTGAAGAAAAGGCTGCCGCACCTGCTGCTGATGCCCAGGCAAATCTGGAGAGTGCCCGTGAAGAAATGAAAAACAAACGCGCTCCCATGACCGAAGACCTGGAAGCCGAACTGGAAAATGCCATGGCCGGAGGCGACCTGGATTCCATGCTGAAAGACTCTGTCAGCGCACCGGTCTCGCTTGAAGTCGGCGCCAAAGTCAAAGCGAAAGTCGTCAAGATCGCAAGCGACAACGTTTTTGTAGAAATCGGAAACACCCAGGGCCAAGTCCCGCTCAAGCAGTTTAAGGAAAATCCGGAAGAAGGTGCTGAGATCGAAGTCGTCATCGCGAAAGAAACGAACGCAGACGGTCTTTTTGAAGCCAATCTGCCCGGAAGCGCCGTCACCAATGCGGACTGGGATACGCTGGAAAAGGGAATGGTCATCGAAGTCACCGTTACTGGAACGAACACCGGAGGGCTGGAATGCAAAGTGAAGAGCCTTCGCGGTTTCATCCCTATGAGCCAGATCGCGGCAGGACGTGTCGAAAACGTCGAGCAGTACGTCGGCCAGAAACTCAGCTGCATCATCACCGAAGTCGTTCCGAAGAAACACAATCTGGTCCTCAGCCACCGCAAGTATCTCGATCGTGAACGTGATGCGAAGCGCGAAGAAGTTTTCGCCAGTCTCGAAGTCGGCCAGGTCCACGAAGGTACCGTCCGCAAGATCATGGATTTCGGCGCCTTTATCGACATTGGCGGAGTGGATGGTCTGCTGCACATCAGCCAGCTTTCCTGGGAACGTGTCAAGCATCCGAGCGACGTCCTGAAAGAAGGTGATCCGATTACCGTCCGCATCGAAAAGATCGACCCCAAAACGAAGCGCATCAGTTTCGTTTACCGCGACATGCAGGTGAATCCGTGGTCCACCATCGAGGAAAAATACCCGGTCGATTCTACGGTCACTGGTAAGGTCACTAAAATCATGGAATTCGGCGCTTTTGTCGAACTGGAACCCGCAGTGGAAGGTCTCGTTCATATTTCTGCGCTCGCCTATCGCCGTGTGGAAAAGGTCGAAGACGTCGTGAAAGTCGGCGACGAAGTTTCCGCAAAAGTCCTTTCGATCGATGCGAAAAAACGCAAGATCAGCCTTTCTATCAAAGCTCTGACCGAAGCGCCGGTCACGGAAAAGAAGGAAAAGGACGAAAAAGAAGAGAAGAAAGCCAAGACCCCGGAAGAGCGTGAAGTGACCCCGACGGTGAAGGTGAAGGCAAAATTCAAGGAACTGCGCGGCGGCCGTGATTCCGGTGCGACTGGCGGTCTGTTCGGTTGATGCCGTTACTTCTGAAGGAAGTCTGAATTAAGAAAAGCCGGAGATCTGGGGTCTTCGGCTTTTTTCATTTTTCCGGATAGGCGTTTTCTAGTGGACCGGGAATCTGCGCTGGATCTTCCGCAAGAAGAGTCTCTGCCGCACGCTGCCGCCATCGGAACCCCTGCTTTTGAGCCGTCCCGGTCGGATCTTCAAGTAGATTGTACGGATACGCTTCCACGCACAGAACAACGTACCCCGCCCGAACGAGAAGTCGTCCAAATTCCGCAAATTCACGTCCCGGCGGCATTCGCTCTCTTTCGTTTTTAATCGTATCCGCACATTCGGTCAGGATCGCAATACGGGACGACGAATCCCGGAACACGCGGATTCTTCCATCCTAACGCCGAAGCAAAAGCATTTTTTGGCGAGTTGCCGGACCGGTTTTCTGAAAAAGCAGTTCCGCTTCAAATTCCGGAGTCGTGAATCGTTCGACCGTCTCGACTTCCGGCTCAAAATCACCATGCGACGGCCTTCCGAGCGTCTCAAGCCAGGTTTGCCGAATGGCAGTGCGGGCCTTTTCCGGATCTTCTGCTGCACGTTCTGCAAACTCCCCTGCTCCGCTTTTTGCCGCAGTCAAAAAAAGAAACAGAAAAAAATGAGGTACCCGATCTCAAAATTTTTCTTCATGAAAATGCTCCTCTCTTACGCCAAAAACCGCTTTCGTTCCGTTTTTCCACAAAAAAAAACAGGAAAAGATCGACGAAGATCCTTTCCTGTTCCATTTCATTCAATGTGCCGCCGCATGCCATTCATGCACCGACGGCATTTTTCGGCAAGCCGCATAGCTTATTTCGCTTCGGCAGCTTTCTTGGCCTTGGCCTTGGCGCGGCCGCGCAGTTTTTTCGGCGCTTTTTCGGCAGCGTCGACCTTTTTCGTTTCGACACGGCGTTCGACCAAACGGGTCGCTTTACCAACACGGTCACGCAGGAAGTAGAGCTTCGCACGACGGACTTCGGCGGAACGAACGACTTCGATGTTCGCAACACGGGGGCTGTGGACCGGGAACTTGCGTTCGACGCCTTCACCCTGAACGATGCGGCGGACCGTGAACATTTCACGCGTTCCAGAACCACTGCGGGCGATCACGACACCGGTGAAGACCTGGATGCGTTCTTTGTTGCCTTCGACGATCTTGCAGTGCACGTTTACCGTGTCGCCGATTTCAAAATGCGGGACTTCCGTCTTCATACTGGCTTTTTCGACCAGCTGCATGATTTTCTGACTCATGAGTAAATCCTTTCAATTTTCTTTTTTCTATTCGGTTTCTTCTTTCTTCACTTTACGGGCGCGTTTCTTTTTCGGCTTTTCCTCCTCTTCGCTTCCCGGAGGGATCAGATCGGGCCGACGCTCCAGCGTCAGTTTCCGATTCTCCTCACGCCGCCATTTCTCAATGTTGGCATGATGCCCGGAAAAAAGGATCTCCGGCACTTCCAGCCCCCGAAAAACTCTCGGACGCGTATACTGTGCCGATTCCAGAAGCCGGTTGCCGCTGGAAAACGAATCCGTGACGGAACTCATTTCGTCTCCCAAAACCCCGGGGATCAGGCGAATGACGGCTTCCATCACCACCATGCTCGCCACCTCGCCGCCGTTAAGGACGTAGTCCCCAATCGAAATCTCATCCGGCTGGAGGATCTGACGGACGCGGTCATCAAACCCCTCGTATCTTCCGCAGAGAAAGACGATCCGCTTGTGCTGGACCAGCTCCTCTGCGACCGTCTGCCGAAAAACCCGTCCGGCAGGAGTCAGCATGACCAAATGTCCCGGTTCTGTGCGAATGGATCCGTCAAAAAGGACCGGATCTGCATCCGCGTCGGCATTCTCCGTCTCACAGTTCAATTCCAGAGACGTTTCACCGAAAATGCCCTGCTGCACCGCTTCTACGCAGTCCACGACCGGTTCTGCTTTCAGAACCATTCCAGGACCGCCGCCAAAAGGACGATCATCGACCGTTCTGTGCCGATCGTGCGTCCAATCCCGCATATTGTGAAGCCCAACGCTCACAAGCCCATTTTTGATGGACTGATGAAAGAGACTTTCCCCAAGATAGTTCGTAAACATTTCGGGAAAAAGCGTCAAAACATCAAAGCGCATGGGACCTTTCCATTAAAAATTTTCTTACTCGGCAGCTTCTTCCGTAACGGCGGGAGCAGCCTGAGCTTTGATCATACGAGTCGAAGTCGGACGCGGTTTGCGGGCTTCGGCCAGTTTCGCCTGAGCGGCTTTCTGAGCTTCAAGGTGCGTACCGTTTTTGCCGTACTTTTTGATCAGAACGGCGACTTTCGGGGTGGGCTGAGCGCCGACGGCCAGCCATTTTTCCACTCCCTCAACATCCAGAACGACGCGTGCGTCCGTTTCGGGAACCATCGGGTCGTACGTACCCAGTTCCTGAAGGACACGACCGCCGCGCGGGGCTCGAGAATCCATCGCGCAAATGCGATAGAACGGGCGATGGAGACGGCCCAGTTTTTTCATACGAATTCTAACTGCCATAGGAATTTACTCCTTTTCTCTAAACAATGAACTATCTGGCACGGCAAACAACGCGCCAGCGACCATTACCGACCCAAACATCATGGGTCTCGGATAATGTACGGTTAGCGGGACTAGCCCTTCTTGCGCTTTTTCATCTCTTTTTCGCGCAGTTTTCTCATTTTCGCTTTTTCGGCGGGTGTGAGACGTTTCCCAGTATTTCCCTTCGGAGCGCCTCCGCCCTGCCCCATGCCGGCCGGTCCCTGCTGCATGCGGCGCATCAGTTCCTGCATCGCGCCAATTCGCCCGCCGGCACCCATGGTGGACATCATCTTCATCATTTCAGCCATCATGTTGAACTGCTTGATCAGATCAGAGACCTGCTGCGGCTGAACTCCGGAACCGGCCGCGATACGGCGCGCACGCGAGGCGTCGATGCTCTTCGGATTCTCGCGCTCAAACTTCGTCATGGAGTTGATAATGCCGTTGATCTTGTTCATCTCGGCGTCCGCGTCTGTGTTGCCGAGCATCTGCTTCAGATTCCCCATTCCGGGAAGGAAGCTCAGGATCTTGCCGAAAGAACCAAGACGACGAGTCTGCGCCATCATGGTCTGGAAATCGTTGAACGTAAAGATCCCCTTCTTCAAACGCGCTTCCTGTGCTTCCATCACATTCTGATCGAAAGCGGTCTGCGCCTGACGCAGAAGTTCCTGAAGGTCACCACCGCCAAGGATACGGCTCGCCATTCCTTCCGGAGTGAAATCTTCCAGAGACGTGGAGGACGTGATCTGCTCGCCGGTACCGATGAATTTGATCGGAACGCCAGTCACGTGCTTCAGCGAGATCGCCGCGCCCGCACGAGCATCACCGTCCAGCTTCGTCATGATGACGCCGTCCAGTTCCAACGCTTCGTTGAACGCCTTCGCACTGTTCACAGCATCCTGCCCCGTCATACCGTCTACGACGAGGTAGACCTGATCCGGATCACAGTTCCGGTCTATGTTCACCAGCTGCTGCATCAGCTCCTCATCGACATGCAGACGCCCTGCCGTGTCGAGGATGACGACGTCACAGCCCTTCGCCTTCGCAGCTTCCAGAGCACGCGTGCAGACTTTGACCGGATCTTTTTCTTCATAGTCGGCAAAAACCGGAATATTCAGCTGCTCGCCGAGCGTCTCCAGCTGCTTGATAGCGGCAGGACGCTGAAGGTCGGCAGCCACGAACATCGGACGACGCCCGCGGACCTGGATCCGTTTACCCAGTTTACCGGTCGTCGTCGTTTTACCAGAACCCTGGAGACCGCACATCATGATCGTCGTGATGCCGGAGCCTTTCAGATGCAGATCATTGTCCACAGGTCCCATCAGTTCCACGAGCTCATCGTAGACGATCTTCACGACCTGCTGAGTCGGATCGATCTGCTTCAAGACTTCTTCACCGCACGCTTTTTCACTGACGCGGGCCATAAAAGCCTTCACGGCTTCATAGCTGACGTCCGCTTCCAGCAGTGCGCTTTCGACCATGCCGAGTCCCTCGCGCATATTCGCTTCCGTCAGTTTACCGCGGCCGCTGAGGGAACGCAGTGCAGAGCTTAAACCTTCTCGAAGGGATTCAAACATAATTCGCAACCCATGAATAAACTGTGAACAATCAAAAATTTCAGGAAAATGAATTGTACCACATTTTCCCAAAATTTCAAGGGGGGCAGGAGCCTCTTTAGAGCAATTTAGGCAAATTTTCAAAAAGATCCCGTTAAGATCTGCCGGGTTCTTAATTCATTTCCAGAAAATCAGAAATTTGAAAACGTATTTTAAAACCAACGCCGAAAGAGACCGCAGAACACTTCCGTCTCTTTCGGCATCATTTCGTTTGTCGCGGTCACTCGATCGAAAAATCAAACTCCTCGTCCGCCTCCGCGTCATAAAACTCCTGGCGTTTCTGACGCATCTCAGACTGCTTCTCTTTTTTGTCGATCTGCTCCTGGTAGCGCACATACTCTTCCTGCGGATCGAGCTGGATCGCCATTTCGATCAGTTTGCGCCCGCGCTCAAAATCTCCGGAATTCACCGCCGACATAGCCTCGATATGCAGTTTCTTCGCCCTTCCCGAGTCCGAATTGACAGAATGGATCCCCGCAAAGATCAGGACCATGATCACAAACGCACCAATGACCACCGACATTGGGATCGCCGGAACATTCGAGGCGGTTTTTTTACGCGAAGCCCCCGTCGATCTGCGAGCGGAAGCACCTGCAGAACGACTTCCCGACGAGGCTCTTCCTGACGAAGCGGCGCCCGCGCCAAAATCCAGACCTCCGGCCGAACCAGTCCCCTGCATGCGGCTAAATCGGGCATACGGATCCTCTTCTGCCCCGCTCGCCACAGGCATGAATGCCGTCCGCGGCTGCGCGCAAACTCCGCCGTGTGCTGCAGCTTCCCCATTCGGCGCCATTCCCGGGTGCGGCATCATGCCGGGCTGAGCATAAAGCCCTCCCGGATACGGCACAGTTCCCGGATGCGGCACAGTTCCCGGATGCGGTACTGTTCCCGCTTGCACAGACGAGGCCTCGGCTTCATTTTCGGTTTCCGCGAAAGACGCCATTTGGATACCTTTCTTGGCAGCCTCTCCCGTCACACCGCGTTCGTAACTGTCCCGGGCTCCCTCGCTCGTCAGACATTCCACCGCCTCCTGAAGCTCCTTTTCGAGCCGCTCTACATCCGGAGCATTTTCGTCATTTTTTTTCTGGGCAAGAAGCTCCAGCCTGCGTTTCAGCGCGGACCGGAGCGTATCTGGGTCAGATTCCAAAGGCTGAACACCAAGCAGCGTGTAGTGATCCGGCGGAACCTGCCGGCCGGCAACTCCAAGGTATTTCTGATAGATGGTCTGTTCCGATGTATCGTTTGCCATAAAAGTACCCTGCCCAGCTCCTGACAGTCGATCTAAAAAATTGGAAAGTCTGAACGAATCAAATAAAATTCAAAAAACCGATTTGACACAACAAAACGGCTCCATCGCCCTGGGAGGCGGCGCGTCTCGCGTCGCTTTTCTACCATCGCCTGGGGAAGCAGCACGTCTCGCACCGCTTTCCACCATCGCCTTGGGAGGCGACGCGTCTCGCGTCGCTTTCAACCATCGCCTTGGGAGGCGGCGCGTCTCGCGTCGCTTTTCTACCATCGCCTTGGGAGGCAGCACGTCTCGCGCCGCTTTTCTACCATCGCCTTGGGAGGCAGCACGTCTCGCACCGCTTTCCACCATCGCCTTGGGAGGCGACGCGTCTCGCGTCGCTTTTCTACCATCGCCTGGGGAAGCAGCGCGTCTCGCGTCGCTTTTCT
>JAFQOH010000107.1:0-7590 GCA_017403345.1 Thermoguttaceae bacterium | reverse complement strand
TCTCCGCAGGTCACCCCCAAAGAACGGATCAGCTCCGGCAAGTCGACCTCCTCCGGTATCCTCCCATCCGCAAGCTGCCGCAGGCGATTCAGATGTATCCGATAGTTCGGCCGGATCCCCAACTGAAAATGTGTCCTCAAAAGCTCACACACCAGCTCGCGCACGTCCGCCGTCTCGATTTCATACAGTTCGGAGAAATAGACCATGCGCTGCCCGCTCTCACGGAGACCGCGGATCTTTTCGTTCAGGATCTGTTTTGTTTCGTCGGTCAGGATATAGACATACTCTCCGCAGGTCACCCCCAAAGAACGGATCAGCTCCGGCAAGTCGACCTCCTCCGGTATCCTCCCATCCGCAAGCTGCCGCAGACGATTCAGATGTATCCGATAGTTCGGCCGGATCCCCAACTGAAAATGAGTCCTCAAAAGCTCACACACCAGCTCGCGCACGTCCGCCGGGTCGATTTCTTCCGGGTCGATTTCTTCCGGCTCCGGCTCGCAGCTCTCAAGCGGCGTCTCCGGCTCGCTCACATCCGCAGTTTCTTCCGACGCAAGCCTGTTCATGAACTCAAACGCATACGGCAAATACGCATACTGCAAGTATGACGAAAGATCTGCGCTCTGCTCCGTCTTTTCCATGGCCTCCTGTTCCGCGGTGCTTTCCAGAATCACTTCCGTCTCGAATTCCTCCGTCTCGAATTCCTCCGGCTCGAATTCCTCCGCGTACTCCATTGGCTCCAGTGCGTCGGCAGCCGTATCGGTTACTAGGACGGTTTTCAGCGGCTCGACCATTTGTTCCTGAGTCTTAAACGCCAGTTCCTGTATATCAACAGACAATTCCAGTATCGCCTCCGCGAATTCCAGCGTCTCCATTGTCTGTTCCTGTGATCCGGGAGCACACAACATCGATTCCCGAACAGTAAAAATGTTCCAGCAAGCTGCACACTGTATTCTTCTCCCCAGATCCCCTTTGTCCAGCCGAAGTTTTTTGAAGCACTTGGGACAGTATGCCGCGGCAACCTTCAGTTCCGTTTCCGCAGTCTCCAACGAAGACTCCCGCTCGCTCTCGTCCGCGGATCCCACACTCTGTTCACGGATCGCCTCGGCGGTTTCTTGCAGTTCTGGTTCAACTGGCGGATCCGATCCTTCTTCCTCTATTTTCACCGACTCCGGCTCAATGACAGGCTCAATGACAGGCTCAATGACAGGCTCAATGACCGGCTCAATGACCGGCTCAATGACCGGCTCGCTGATCGCCTCTATCTCCTGCGGTCCAGCGATCTCAGGAGACAGCTCCGCCCCGCTTTCGTCTGCATTTCCAGTCTCATTACAGACTGTTTCCAGTTCCACAGAACCTTCTGAAACCGCAGCGTCTTTCTCATCCTCAGCCTTTTCCGGCGCCGCAGCCGAGACGTCGTCCAAACACGGCATTTTTAGGATCTGGAGCGCGAATTTTCCACGCTTTTCGGAAAAGAAGACCTGGACTTCGACCTCCATGTTCGCTGCAAGCTGCGGATCCTGCTCGAGTGCAGTGTAAATATCCTGAAATTTCTCGCGCAGATGTTTCGCAAAAACAGACCGGAAATTCCAGGTCAAAGCATAACGCCGACCGTTCGGATCATTGGACAAGATCGAGGGAAAAGCGACGATCTTAGCATAGAAACACATTCCCTCCCAAATGACAGTGACCGGAGCCGGCACATTTCCCGCCGGGGTATCGAAATTTCGAGCGATGACCGCATTAAATTCTTCCGGGATATTGACCCCGCATTGAAAAAGCAGCCAATTCAGCGTGCGGGAGAAAGAAAAAGTCACGATATTCTCGGAAGCCGTCTTTTCGGGACCTTTCGGCATTGAAGGCGGCATTTCTTCAGAGCGACCTTTCACCTCTTGGGGACCGGCGAACCACCGTGAACAGCTTTTCGCCCAATTTGCGGCAGTTTTTAAGAAACTCCAAGAATTTCCAACATGTTTATCGTCATTCTCGACAGGCACTTCTGTACAGGAAATAGGAGGAACGGCCGGATCTCCATGATCCTGTATTTGAAATGAAAACTCATATCTGCACACACCGCATCGAAGCTGCTTTCCCAAGAGCTTCTCATCCAAATAAAACACCTTTCGGCATTGGGGGCAAATAACTGAATACTTTTTCATTCTAAAATACTGGAATTTCCAAACCGCACACTTTAAACTTTTACAATTATATCAAATTTGCATTTCAGCTCAATAGGAAATTTCATTTAATTCTAAATTTTTGTAAAATTTCCATCGATTTTTTTCATATGCCGATCTCATGTATCAGATCCCAGCTCACGGATCCACGAGATTTTGGGAATTAGCGAAAAGACAATATTTTAAAAGAAGATATTCAGAAGAATATTTAGTATTTGTGAATGCTAGGGCTTGAGATTTGCCATGGATATGATATAATTCTAAGCTGCCGGCTAAGAGCCTGGTTAAATTCCAGGAGTTGACCAGATGGAAGTCGTGATAGGAAATAGAGTTGCTTCCTGAAGAAAGCGATGTTTCCATGAAGAGGGCGGATTCGACGCATTAAAGTAGGGATGTGCGAAAGATAACAAACAGTGCCGCTTCTCGAAAAAGGATAATGTACATGATTAAAAAAGACAAAAACACTTTGCGGCATGCGAGTCCGTATAATGCTGTGCTCACGCGGGAGCAATTCCTGTTTTATGAGGTACGGACCACGGCAAAACTGGTCTGTGAAGGACTTGGCAAAGATGAGATAGTCAAGCAGATCGTCAAGGAGAATTTGTTTCAATACCCGACAGAGAGATCCGTAAAATCAATGGCGCTTACCTGTCTCCGCAGACTTGATTCTCTAGAGGATCATTCCCTTGTCAAGGCGATCGCTGCTCAGCCAAGTAATGTTTCCAAGCAGATCTGTCTTTACGCAATGATGCGCCAATACCGGCTGGTTTGGGACTTTATGCTGACCGTCGTAGGGGCAAAGTACAGATCGTTGGATATGTCATTTGGGAGGATCGATCTGAATCGTTTTTTTCTGCGTTTACAGGAACAGGATGACTGGGTCGCGGAGTGGAGCCAAAGCACCGTGGCGAAATTAAAGCAAGTTTTAGCGAAAATACTTGTAGAGAATGACTATCTGGACAGTCCAGCAGCAAACCGTCTGAATCCGGTGCTGATCGATCCTTTACTGGAGAATGCCATTCGAACGTCGGGGCATGAATCGGTACTTCCCGCCTTTAACTGTCTGAATTAAGGAGTGCGTGCGTATGAGTCATTTAATGGAACGGCTTGACAGTCTCAAGGCACTGATCCAGAAACCCGAGTTTCTGGAAGGAAAAGGTCTGAGTAATGAAGTGAATATCCGTATTTTTTGCTACGATCCCCAAAATGAAATGGCGGTCAGACACTTTATCGAGAAATTGGCGGATGATCAGAATCTGAAATGCCGATTGATCGTGTACGATTTGTACAAGGTATTCCTCTCCATCTGCGATGACAAACGGATCACAGACAAAGTGCCTCCGCAAGAAGAGAAGAGAGGGAAACAATTCATACTGGATCAGATGAAGCGTATCGCAAACAATACCGCGTTCGTCGGAAAAATGCACTACGACCCCCATAAACCGGGAGATGTGGTCCTGCTCACGGGGGTCGGAGAGGCATTTCCATTCATTCGGGTCCACGCTCTGCTGGATGCCATGCAGCCCCATTTTTCAGATGTACCGATACTGGTCATGTATCCGGGGACCTTCGATGGTCATTATGTAAAACTGTTTGATATACTCACGTCAAATCCGTACTATCGTGCATTCAATGTGATTTAAATTTTGAGAAACAATAACCGCTGTCAATCATTTAATTTGTACAACTGAAAGGAAACGCACATGAGAATTCAATCGATGTTCAAAGACGATATTAACCGCAAGATCAATGGTGTCGTCAAAGTTAATCAGGATGAAAAGGCCGTTCTGGTTCAGGAACTGAATGAATATGTCATCACCAGAGAACTGAAGAAGCACTTCCACTCTTTCTTCACCAATTATGTTAGCTCCTTTAGCGAGGCGACCGCGGATATTGGAGTTTGGATCTCCGGTTTCTTCGGAAGCGGTAAATCCCATTTCTTGAAAATGCTCTCTTATCTTCTGGAAAACAGAGAGGTGGACGGCATAAAAACCGTGGAAAGATTCCGTCAGAAATTTGCCGACGATCCAGGCACATTTGAGCTTATCGACAATGCCACGAAGGGGAAAACCGACACGATCCTGTTTAACATCGACATTGAAGGATCCATCAAGAAAGACCAGACCGCGGTACTTCGTGTCTTTGCCAAAATGTTTTACAAATATCTGGGATTTTACGGCGAGGACCTAAAAGTCGCCAAACTGGAACAGTTTATTGCCAAACAGGGTAAAACCGAGGAATTCCGGCGTGTTTTCGAGGAGAAGAACGGAGCCTCCTGGCTGGAAACCCGTGACACTTTTGATTTTATTGAGGATGATCTTGTTGCGGTTATGGTCGAAGTGCTTGGCATGAGCGAGCTGGCCGCAAGGAACTGGTTCAATGGTACAGAGACCGTTGAAACCTCCATTGCCAAGCTTGTTTCAGAGATCAAAGAGTATGTGGACCGTCAGCCGGACGATTTCAGACTTCTGTTTATGATCGACGAGGTCGGACAGTATGTCGGAGGCGATACGAGTCTGCTCCTCAATCTGCAATCTCTCCTAGAGACGATCGGAAGCGAGTGCCGGGGCAAAGTCTGGGTGGTCTGTACCGGGCAGGAAGCCATCGATGAAATCATTAAAGCTCGTGAAAACGAGTTCTCCCGGATCCAGGCCCGTTTCAAAACGCGGCTCTCCCTCTCTTCGTCTTCTGCGGATGAGGTCATTCAGAAGCGTATCCTTTTAAAAACCGAGAAAACTGGCCGCGAGCTGGAGAATGTGTACACGACAAACGACTCGGTACTGCGGAATTTGTTCACCTTCACGGATGCTGTTCGGGATATTAAAGGCTATTCAGACGCGGAAGAATTCACCAAAAACTTTCCGTTCGTACCGTATCAGTTTATTCTGCTGCAGAAGGTTTTTGCCGAGATCCGCAAGCACGGCAACTCCGGCAAGCACCTTTCCGGAGGCGAACGCTCCATGCTGTCCGGATTTCAGGAAGCCGCGCAAAAAATCCAGGATAAGGACCAATACGCACTTGCACCTTTCTATCTGTTCTATGACACCGTCCATTCATTCCTTGACAGTTCCATTCGCTTGGTGATCGAGCGCTGCGAACGTGCTGCCGACAATGGTGATGGCATCGAGCCGCAGGATGTGAACGTACTGAAGCTCCTCTATCTGGTACGTTACGTGGATGACGTGAAAGCGAACCTGGACAATATCGTCATTTTGATGGCGGACGACATTCGCTTAGACAAGATCGATATGCGCGAGCAGGTCCGCAACTCTCTGAATCGTCTTATGAGCCAGAACTATATCGGAAGAACAGGCGCGGTCTACAACTTCCTGACTGACGAAGAACAGGACATTCAGCGTGAAATTCGAAATACATCTGTGAACATTTCCGAAATAGTGAACCGAATTGCGGAAAAGATCTTCGCGGACATCTATACAAACAAAAAGTTTCGATATGAAAAGTATGACTTTGCCTTTGACCAGATGGTGGATACACGATATGTCGGCACTTTAACGGGTGGAATGCTGCTGCAGATCCTGACTCTCGCTACGGATCCCTTCGAAAAGGAAGAGGGACGCCTGATGCTGGATTCGCAAAGGAAGGCGATCATTGCACTGGCGGAGAACTCTTACTACGAGTTTATTGAATCTGCCATGAAGATCCGTAAATACATAAAGCACCAAAATGTGGCACAGCTTCCAAAGTCCAGGCAGGACATCATCCACAATCATCAGGAAGAGGCTGGAAAGTACGAACTGGCAGCTTCTGACCTCCTTGCTGAGGCCATCGTTAATGCGGAGTTCTACGTGTACGGCGAGAAGATCGAACTCAAGAAAGCGGCGTCCTCCGTAGCCATGAGAGAAGCAGAGACGCCGGAGGAGTACGCGAGCCGGGTGAAAACGGCAAAGGCGAAAGCCATGATCGACCAGGTGCTGGAGTGTCTGGTAACTCACGTTTACAGTGAAATCGGGCTGATCACTAAATTTTCAGAGACTGACGCCGACATTATGAACATTCTCCGGGGCGAGCAAGCATACATTTTGGACTCGCAGGCCAATCGGGACGCTGCCGACAAAGTGGAACGCTATTTAGAGCTCCAACATGGTCAAAATATCTCGACTGCCATGTCCGATCTTCAGGATAAATTTCAGAAACAGCCTTACGGTTGGCGTGAGATCGACATTGCCGCGGTCGTTGCCTTGCTCATCCACGAGCAGAAAGTCACCATCAAATACGGCGGGGAAACTATCCAGCCCGGCGATCCAAGGCTTCCGGATCTGCTCCGTAAAAAGAGCGAGATCGGCAAGACCTCTATCTCCATGCGGCAGGTGATTTCCATTCAGAAGATCCGTAAAGTACGGGAATTCATGCGTGAGTTCTTTGATAAAATGGACGTACCGGAAGACGAGGATGGTCTGATCAAACACATTCAGGATGGATTCAGCGGGATGCGGACACACTTGGATGAATTGAACAAGCGTTACACTGGTCACGACTACCCGGATCAGAAAAAGGTCAGTGAGGCCATTGTCCTGATCAAGGATGTACTTTCCCAGACAAGCGACAACATCGCGCTTATCCAGCGTGTCATTGACCGGGAGGATGCCCTTTACGGAATGCAGGAGGAGCTGCAGGATGTCGAGGATTTCTTCAATACTCGTGTTACCCTGTTTGATTCCGCGGTCCGGTTCGAGGAAAACCTTAGAGTTGACTCCGATTATATCGCCAAGGACGATGAGGCGGCTCAGGCTCTGGAACAGATCCGCCAGATCATCACGATTCCCGCGAACGGCAAGTTCTGCTACAAGCGCATTCCGGAGCTGAACGCACTAACGGCAAAGGTAAGGGACTCCCATGACAAGATGCTGGAAACCAAGCGTGAAGAGCTTTTGGAGATCGTGCGTCAGTGTCTGGAAGAGATCCATACCTTGGCCATGGAAAGCAACTCCACTTCCGTCAGAAACATTTCAAACACCGCGGACAACTTCTTCGCGCAGCAGAAAGAAAAGATCAACTCCTACCAGATTTTGTCATTGCTGGACGGTCTTGTTCCTCAAATCTGGAAGTTCAAGGACGATACCATCAGCCGCATCGATGCCATCCTCCATCCTCCCGTGGTAAAAACTCCCGCGCCGCTGCCTGAGCCAAAATCGCAGCCGAAGCCGAAAGAGGAAGTCATCAAGTCGCTTCACAGGCAGTTGATTTTCCCGGCAAAAACACTCCGAACGGAGGCTGAGATCGATACCTACATCGAGAGTATCCGTGCCAACATGAAACAGCATCTGAAGGGCTGCGACGGGATCAGGTTGAGTTAGCTTTTAGCTTCTAGCTTCTAGCTTCCAGCTTTTAGCTACTAGCTTCTAGCTACTAGCTTCCAGCTTTTAGCTACTAGCTTCTAGCTATTAGCCAAAACAAC
>JAFQOH010000106.1:0-4862 GCA_017403345.1 Thermoguttaceae bacterium | reverse complement strand
CGCATCTTCCACCGCGGGCGTTTCCGCATCGGGAGTCTCGATCAGGTCCTCCAGAGCAGGAGCTTCTTCCGCATCTTCCACCGCGGGCGTTTCCGCATCGGGAGTCTCGATCAGGTCCTCCAGAGCAGGAGCTTCTTCCGCATCTTTCACCGCGGGCGTTTCCGCATCAGGAGTCTCGATCAGGTCATCCAGAGCAGGAGCTTCTTCCGCATCTTTCACCGCGGGCGTTTCCGCATCGGGAGTCTCGATCAGGTCCTCCAGAGCAGGAGCTTCTTCCGCATCTTCCACCGCGGGCGTTTCCGTATCGGGAGTCTCGATCAGGTCCTCCAGAGCAGGAGCTTCTTCCGCCTCTTCCACCGCGGGAAGTTCCTCAGCCGGAGCCTCTTTTGCAGGTGCTTCTTCGGCATCTTTTGTTTCCTCTTTGACCGGAGTTTCCTCAACGGGGGCTTTTTCCGCGGGCGCTTCTTTCTCGGTTTCAGGATCCTGGAGCACGCTGTTTTTTGCCGGAGCCGGAGTTTCCGGGGCTTTTTCAGCTTCTTTGGGGGTTTCTTTCTGCGTTTCTTCTGCATCAGGAGCCGGGGTCGGCGTCGGTGTACGGATGGGCTGGACCGGGGTGACGCGGTTCTGGATGCGTCTCGGCACACGTCCCATTCTGCGCTGCGCCATGCTCTCCGAAGCCGCTAGCGTCAGAACGAGCGCAAGCAGGCAAATAAAAAAAAGTCTTTTTTTCATAAAATCCTCATCTTTTTCTGAATTTTTGTTCCGGGCAAAAATTACGGATCGGAAAGTCCGTCTTCAAAACAGACATTTCCGGACGGCATAGTGTACTGAATTTGAGAACTTTCGTCAAGAGCGAATTTTTTCGGTCCATCCGGCTGCGTACCAGTTTTACCACTGAAGACACGGAAGAGTTCACAGAAAGGCACTGGAAGGAAACACGAAAAACTCGAAAAAAATGCGAAATTCACCAAAAGACTAAAAAAATTTTTAAATCTTTCGTATCTTTTTGTGTTTTTCGTGTTTTTCGTGGAATTCATGTCTGGACACGTTCACTGCCTTTTTCCTTTTTTCTCTTTCTTTATCAGTGTGTTTCTGCGCTTTTTCAGTGCACTCAGTGGTAAGATCGGAATCGGATCTTCTTTTAAATTTTCTGTCAAAAAAAGAAAAAATGCAATCCAAAACAGAGTGAGTTTCGTATTAAAAAAAGTATTCAGACCTCAAATTTTTCTTGTATCCTTCCTTGAATTTTCTCGTTTTATGGATTTTTAGCATGAAATAAGGTGTGGAAGGCAAATTTTTGAAAAATTTGGACTGATTTCATGGAATTTTCATGAATTTTCCATAGGGTGCCTATTTACAAAATGGAAAATTTATGATATAATAAGCATTCATTTGTATCAACGTTTCGGGTTTGGGGTATTTCAGCCCCGGCGTTGAGGGAATCAATTTTCATGGGAGAGAAAAAAATGACACAGCGCAAAGGCTTTACCCTTGTGGAATTGCTCGTCGTGATCGCGATTATCGGTATGTTGGTCGGTCTTCTGCTTCCTGCCGTTCAGCAGGCTCGTGAAGCGGCCCGCCGTATGCAGTGCAACAATAACCTGAAGCAGATCGGTCTGGCCTGCATGAACCACGAAAGCGGAAACCAGATCTTCCCGTCCGGCGGTTGGAATCAGTCCTACGTCGGCGACCCGAACAAAGGCTTCGGCAAAGGTCAGCCCGGTTCCTGGATCTACTCCCTGCTTCCGTACATGGAACAGAACGCCATCTACCAGCTTGGCACGACGAACACGACGAGCACGAGTACTCCGAAACTGGATACGGACGACTGCCTCGCTGCGCCGCTGAAAGCGTTCATCTGCCCCTCGCGCCGTACGGAAAAAGTCTATCCGCTCGGAACGACCAGCTACAGCAACTCGAACTTCGGCGCCAGCGATGGAGCGAAATCTGACTACGCCGCGTGCTATGGTTCGACGGAATTTTCCGTGAGCAACAATGCTGCTTACAATATTAAGAGCAAGAGCATTAAGAATACCGGAACCCTTCCCACCGGTATCATCTTTGACTGCAGCGCGACCAAGATGGGCGAAGTGCGCGACGGTACGTCCAATACCTACCTCGCCGGCGAAAAATTCGTTTACGCTGACAAATACGAAGAAAAAGACGGCAACGGCGACGAATACGTCATGTATTCCGGTCCGCGTTCCGACTCGGGAGGAACCAACGGAAACTCCAACTTCCGTTCGGCTGGAGATTACGAATCCTTCTCCAATAACAGCGGTACGGTCAATGCCGACGGTACGGCCTACCAGCCCATGCAGGACCGTGCGACCACGATGGCCGGTACGTCCCAGTACGCTCATTCCGCGTTCGGTGCTTCCCACGCCGGCGGTTTCGGAATGGTCATGGCTGACGGTTCCGTCCACTCCATTTCCTACAGCATCGACGGCGCGATCCACGCCTGCCTGGCCAACCGCAAAGACAGCATGCCGGCGCAGATTCCGGACTGATGAGGTCTGAGATCACGGCATAGATTTCGATTTCAGAAGCACTGCGTTTTTGGCCGCAGTGCTTTTTTCAAATTAATTTCACGATAGGAGAAGATCATGTATCATACCATTCGTCCCGCCTCCATCCTGGCATCTCTGGTCCTTCTGGCAGTTTCGGCCGTTTCCGCTCAGGCGCAGCTTGAGTACAAGAACGGCATCATCTGGGACCGTCCCGAACGTGTGGAAAACGCGCAGCCTGTCTGCACGCCGGCTCCGGAAGGCGCGATCGTTCTGTTTGACGGAACGGACATCAAAAAGCATTTTAACAACACGCAGAACTGGGTCGTGAAAGACGGTTACGCGGAAGTTCACGGCGGAACGGCGGAAACGAAACAGGCGTTTGGAAGCTGCATGATCCACCTCGAATGGGCCTCCCCGGAGAAAGTGAGCGGACGCGGACAGGGACGCGGAAACAGCGGCGTCTACATCATGGGAAAATATGAGGTCCAGATCCTGGATTCGTACCAGAACGACACGTACTTTGACGGACAGTGCGGCGCGATCTACAAGCAGGCTCCCCCGCTCAAAAACGCGTGCCGGAAGCCGGGCGAATGGCAGTCCTACGACATTAAGTTCACCGCCCCGAAGTTCGACGAAAAAGGGAACGTCACGCGCAAAGCCCGTCTGACGGTCATCCACAACGGCGTCGTGATCCAGGAAGATTTCGAGCTTCTCGGCGGCACGTTCTGGTACAAACCGGCAGTTTATGAAGCCCACGCTCCCAAACTTCCGCTGAAACTTCAGGATCACGGCAATCCGGTCCGTTTCCGCAATATCTGGATCAAGGAAATCGAAGATTAAGGACTCGATCCATGACGAAATCCATTCTTGGAGCGCACATGTCCATCTCCGGCGGTCTTTACCGGGCGGTAGAGGCCGCGGAGGCTGCCGGATGCCAGTGTGTGCAGATCTTTACAAAAAACAGTAACCAGTGGAAGGGGAAAGCCCTCACGCCGAAGGACGTCGAGCTGTTTCGCGAGGCGCAGGAACGCTGCGGGATCTCGCATCCTATTTCGCACGACTCGTACCTCATCAATCTGGGGTCGCCGTCAGACGAACTGTGGCTGAAATCGATCGCGGCGTTTGAGGACGAACTTCTTCGTGCGAACGAGCTGGGGATCCCTTTTGTCGTGACGCATCCCGGCTCCTACACGACTTCGACTCCGCAGGAAGGTCTGGACCGGATCGCGGAGGGACTGCGCAGAGTGCTGGAACATACGGACGGGATCCAGACGCGGTGTCTGCTCGAAAACACAGCCGGGCAGGGGACCAATCTTGGTTTTGAGCTGGAGCATATCGCGCAGATCATCGAGAGTGTCGAGGGGCGGAAACCGGCGGAAGCGTCCGGAGATGATTTTCGTTTGGGCGTCTGTTTCGACACGTGCCATGCGTTTGCGGCAGGATATGATTTCTCCACGCCGGAGAAGTACGCGGAGATGACGTCGCACTTTGATGAGATCGTCGGGCTGGTGCGTTTCCGTGCGTTCCACATCAACGACGCGATGAAGGACCTCGGCAGCCGGGTGGACCGCCACGCGCACATCGGTGAGGGAAAGATCCCGCTGGAATCGTTTCGGCTTCTGCTTTCCGATCCGCGTTTTGAGGACGTTCCGAAGTATCTTGAAACGCCGAAGGGAACGAAAAAGAACGAAGAGACCGGTCTTGAAGAAGATCGGGACGTCGTGAACCTGCGGACCCTGCGCAGTCTGATCGGTGAATAGGATGGGAGGGTGAGTCCATGAGCGAACAAACTGCCTCCACCTCTCCCCGCCGCTGGCGTGCGCTGGATGATTCTCATCTCCTCTGGCGCCGCTGGGAAGAAGGGACGCCGACGGACAGTGAGCCGCTTTCGGTGGTCTACTGCCTTGATTCGGACGACACGCACCTGATGAACGATCTGGGCGCCGCCGTGATCCAGTGCCTTCAGAAAGAAGCACTGACGCTGGATGAGCTTCTGGACCGTCTTGCGCAGGACTACCTTCCCGCACCGGAACTGCGCGACGTGATCCCGCGTGTTCTGATCGAGCGCTTTCTCCAGAGTATGACCCTTTCCGGCATGGTCTTTGAAGAAAACTGAAATTGGCCGTGAGAGGGAAACATTTTGAAAATGGTTTCCCTCTCAGACTCTCTCTTCAAAAACTTTTTAAACCTTTTTTGTGTTTTTTTCGTGCTTTTCGTGTTCAAAATTTGGCTAAAGGTCCCACGCGCGATCTTACCCTTCGGGAAAGATCTGGCTGCCCGCGAAGAGACGGCAGCCGTGAGAGGGAAACATTTTGGAAATTGTTTCCCTCTCAGACTCTCTCTTCAAAAACT
>JAFQOH010000105.1:0-2933 GCA_017403345.1 Thermoguttaceae bacterium | reverse complement strand
GACTACAGCGGCATCAATGGTGTCTACAATTTCTATCATGCGGACGGAAGCGACATTAACGGCTGGTGGAAGGTCAATTATGCGGACACCGCGACAGCATTTGATTCCGTCGTGATCTTCGACCGCCCCGGTTACCAGTACCGTCTGGACGGATTCCAGATCACCGTTTGGGACGGCGACCCGGACAATGGCGGAACGCTCGTCTGGGATTCCGGGATCCAGAATACTTCCCAAACTCTGCGTAAAGAATACGAGATCCCGGACAATGTCGCCGGTACGTGGCTCAAGATCGCCAATAACGTGGATGGAAGAAGAGCGTCCAACGCTCCTCTCACGCTCTGCGAGGTCATGATCCTGAACAAGGAGAACAAGGCGGGCACCTACGGCAATGTGGAAGGCTGGGTCGCGCCGACGTTTACTTCCGCCGCAGATTCCACGCTCCAGATCGACTTGGACTTTTCCACGACGACCCCGGTCTACGACGTTCTCGACGTCGCGGGACAGTACACCGCGGGAGGAACGCTCGACCTGAATCTGGTCAACTCGGCAAACATCAAGGATGGCGAACTCCACATCATCAAAGCAGGGAGCTATGCCGGTTCCTTCGCGTCACTCAACGTCAATGATTTTGACACTGTAGACGCGATCGTGAATACCGAAAAACTCAACTCGCAGGGGAAGATCCACATCTACACGAACTGGGTCCACTGGAAGGAAGCTGCTGCCGACACGAACATTGCGAACACTGCCAACTGGTCCAGTGATCCGGCTGGCAAGAACGCCATGATCGGTGTTTACGCGAATTCTCCCAAATCAGGCCAGCTGAATTCTGCGCTTTCTCTTGTGCAGCTTCAGGTCGGATACAATCCCGGTGCGTCCGGCACGATCGACATCACGGAAGGCGGCGAGCTGACCGTCAGCGGCATGATGCGTATCGGCGTGGCCGGAACGGGAGTCATGACGGTTTCCGGCGGTACGCTGAATTCCACGATGAATAGCAGCAACGACAAACAGGGACTGCTCATTGGTGAAGGTTCCGGCTCGAACGGCACGCTGAACATCACCGGCGGTACGGTGACGACTTACGCACCGCAGATCGGCGTGTATGCCGGTTCCACTGGCACTCTGAACATTTCCGGCGGAACGCTGAACGTCAGGAACGGAAACAATTTCCGTATTGGAAACCTGGGCACAGGTCTCGTGAACATCACCGGCGGAACAGTGAATTCTGATGCGGCATTTTTCATAGCAGACCAGAGCGGGACCGGAACGCTGAATATTTCCAACGGTATGCTTAAAGTCAACAACACGATCTCTGTCGGTACTCGGCAGAACGGTGTTTTGAATGTCTCCGGCGGTACGGTCGAAGCGAATCTGATCGTCGTTGCTTATGGAGCTTCCAACAACAGCCGCGGTACAGTAAATCAGACTGCTGGAACGGTAACTATCAAAGACGGTGTGAATTTCGGTTCAATGACAGGGAACGCTTCCGGCATCTACGCTCTCTCAGGCGGAAAACTTATTGCTCCGACTGTGAAATACGGAAACACCAACACCACGGCATCGTTCAACATCAGCGGGACCGGCGAAGCAGTCATTTCCGGCGCGGTCGCCGTCCCGACGACGCTTTCCGGAGGAACGCTCACCGCAGGTTCCATCACAAATACGCTGACGCACTCCGACGGTGCGCTGACTCCCGGCGGTATCGGCACATACGGCACGACGACCATCACGGGAACGTACCTCTCCGCGCTGGGTAATATCGCGCTCGGGATGCCGACTTCGCAGGTCAGTCTTTACCAGGATGGAACGCGCTTTTTCCCAAGTGAAGCTGTCGACGGCAACACCGAAAACTTCACCCACACTGACCCCAGCAGCGGGAAAAATCAGTGGTGGCAGGTCATGTTCTCCGAGAACGACATGCCGATCGAATCTGTCAAGCTCTACAATCGGAATCTTAATGGTACGGAAAATCGTTTGGTGAACAATGGATGCGGTTTCCACTTTGAACTTTACTCCGGTACGCTGGAAAATCCGGGCGAAATGATCGCGAAGAGCGAAACGTACACGGCCGAGACTTGGACGCAGGGCAAAGAACTCGCGCTGGATTTTGCGGAAGATGGAAACATTCTGCGTGTCGTGCGTGATTTCGCGGACGGTTATTCTCCCGCCGAGAGCGAGCTGGTACTGAGCCTTGCCGAAGTCGAGGTCTACGCCAACGCTGCCGAGATCCAGATGGATCTGAAATCGGATGCGTCGGAATTCGACAAGATCCTCATCGACGGCGGTTCGATGGACGTAAGCCACACGATCCTTGACCTGACGATCGACGACCTTCTGAACGTCGCGCCCGGTACGGAGTGGGAACTCTTCACGACGGCAAATGACGGAACGCTGACTGGCGATTTCTTCTCCGTCACTCTGAACGGTATGGGCCTGACCGACGGCTGGGATTTCACCGACGGTATCCTTGCCTTTAATGGTACGAGCAATCAGGTCCCAGAACCCGGCACGATGGTCCTTCTCGCCCTCGGACTTGGCGGACTGTTCCTCGTGAGACGGAAACGCTAAACGCAGAACCAGAATTCCAACGCCGTTCCTGGATTTGACGGGAACGGCGTTTTTTATGTGCTTGAGATAATTTGCAAAATCGTTAAAGTTTCCCGTAAATCTTAATGATTTTCGTTTTTTTTGTTATTTTTGCTTGTGTTTCCAAAATGCTGGTGTAAAATAGTTATATTGTGTTTTAGTTCATGAGAAATCGTCATTAACCTTTTGAGAAAATGCGATGAAACATAAAATTTTGCTTTGCAGTGCTCTGATGTCGCTTGCGGGGACTGTGTGTGCGGATATTGTGGAAGACAATACGTACGGATACAAATACACGAATAATTCCACGGGTATTTACAGTCCGGGAGGGGCTGGTTCCGTCG
>JAFQOH010000104.1:0-6983 GCA_017403345.1 Thermoguttaceae bacterium | reverse complement strand
TTCCGGAAGAGCCAAAATTTCTTCTTTTCCGCTTTTCTCTTTCTCTCATTCCGCCGCTGTCTGTTTCTTAAACGGATAAAAGCCCCGGAAGTCTCAAATTTTTGAAAAAATTTTGGAATTTTGTGTTTTTTTGACGGCGGCACGCACGGTGAAAGGTGGGATTTTGCGGTTTTTTTAGAAAATGAGAAGAGTTTTATCCAAAAGTTTGATGAGACGGAGAGCGTTTGGCTTGCAAAATTTTTCAGATGGACTATACTGGAATAGAAATGGCACATAAAGTAGGTTGTCATTGAGGCTGGCTGTCATCGCGGCGGCCGTGCTCCAGAACTGTTCGGAAACGGCAGCTCTAGGGCAAGTTTTTATGAGATCGATCCAGAAAAGAGACGGAATCCAACATCATGGCACAGGAACCCGAACCAAGAAAACTAAAGATCCCGGAATTTCAGAAAGAAGAAACGACCTGGTGGGTCCAGGGACGCGATACGAAATCGACGTCCGCAAGACGGCGTGCACGGCGGAAACGCATGATCTGGACGGTCATTGCCGCGGTCATGACGGTCATTTTCGGCGGAATGGTGCTTGGGGCGTTCATTTACTGGCTCTGCTTTACATTTGGGCCGAAAGACTGCGATCTCTTCACGCCGAAGTGTGAAGTCGCCCAAACGTTCACGTCTTCGCATACCGCACAGATCTGGGACATGAAGTACTCGCCGGAGGGACTTTTCCTCATCACGGCCTCCGAGGACAACACGGCCATGCTTCTGGATGCGGAAAGCGGAGAAGAACTTACGCCGCTTACGGGACACACTCAGGGCGTCACCTCGCTGGCAGTCATTTCGCTTCTCCATGGCGATCAGTACGCACTTGCCGCGAAAGACAAAACGGCCGCCCGTTCTGCACTGCGAGTCCTGACCGGAAGCAAAGATAAACGCGCGACATTCTGGAATTTTGGAGTCTTTCCGCCGACTCCGCAGCGTCTCGGCGATTCCGAAAATGCGTGGGAAAACACAGAGGAAATGGATCTCTTTGAACTCCCCCCCGGGCACCTTAAGGCGATCGTTTCCGTGGCGCTGAGTCCGGATGGACGCTACGCACTAACGGGTGGCGAGGACTGCCACTTCTACCTCTGGGACATCGTGAACCGAACGCTGATCCGTAAAACGGAAGAATCGGAAGATGGTCTGGGTTTCGATGCAGAACTGAGCGCGCCGCACAATGGACCGGTCACTGCTGTGGATTTCAATCCGGATGGAAATTCCTACGTTTCCGGAAGCGAAGATGCGACGATCAAACTCTGGGACAGCAATTCAGACGCCCTCATCCAGACATTCCCAGGACACAATTCCGCGATCACGGTCCTTCAATTCAGCCCGAACGGAAAAATGCTCCTTTCTGCCGGACGAGATCAGCGGATCATCCTCTGGAATCTGATCACCAGCGCGCGTGAAAAAGTTTTCAACACGGAATCGGAAGTCGAGCACGCCTGGATGAGTCCGAACGGAAAATACGTCATCGGGACGATGTACGAAAATGCTCTAACGATGTGGGACGCGGAATGTGAAAAGAAGGTCCTTCAGTTCGTCGCTCCGGCGCGCATCACGGCAATGGCCGTCAGTCCTCTTGTGACCGAAGACGGGATCCCGGCCTATCTTGCTGTCTCGACGACCGAGAATCAGATCCTCATTTTCCGTACCCAGAAGCATCTCAATGAGATCCGGGATGCCGCAGCTCAAAAATAGAAAACGCTGGTTTAAAAATACCTGCGGGGTCTTTAAGGGACCTCGCAGGTTTGGGAGCGTGTCTGCGTGAGTTTTGCAATAATTTCGCAGTTTTGAGGGCACGTTTCCGCTCATTTCACGATTCATGGCGTTTCGCGATTCAGGGCGTTTCACGATTCAGGGCGTTTCATGATTCAGGGCGTTTCACGATTCAGGGCGTTTCGCGATTCAGGGCGTTTCGCGTTTCAGGGCGTTTCATGATTCAGGGCGTTTCACGATTCAGGGCGTTTCACGATTCAGGGCGTTTCGCGATTCAGGGCGTTTCGCGATTCAGGGCGTTTCACGATTCAGGGCGTTTCACGATTCAGGGCGTTTCACGATTCAGGGCGTTTCACGATTCAGGGCGTTTCGCGATTCAGGGCGTTTCGCGATTCAGGGCGTTTTGCGTTTCAGGGCGTTTCGCGATTCAGGGCGTTTCGCGATTCAGGGCGTTTTGAAGAGTGCCCGATTTTGGCTTCCTTTTTTTGTCTGAGATTTCCTTAAATGGACGAGCAGTACTTCCTTTTTGAGACCGGCGGGAAACCGCGAGATCCATGGAACGTGGAAGAGCAGGGGGAAGAGATCCCTGCCGTAAGCGTCGTTTTTCCCGAAGGGATCGCGAAACCGTTGGATTACGCGCTCCCTCCTGCATGGGTTGGAAAGGTCCAGCCGGGCATGCGTCTCGAAGTGCCGCTCGGGAGATCGAACCGGCCTGCAACCGTTTTCTGCATCGCAGTCCACACCGTTTCGGCGTCCCGGATGAAATTGAAATTCGCGTCGAAGATCCTGGATGAGAAACCGCTCATTTCCCCCATGATGCTTGAGTTGACCCGCTGGATCGGCGAACATTGGCTCTGTCCGTGGGGAACGGTCCTGCAGAGCGTGCTGCCGGCTGGGGTACGGGAAAATGCGGGAACGCGAATGGCTGTCCTTCTTTCGATCTCCGAAAAAGGTGTGAAGGCCCTGGAACTGCGCAGGCAGGAGGCGCAGGAAGCTGCCAAGCCGCTGAGCTACGCCAATTTTGAGACGGTGCAGGATGCAAAGATCCGTCAGGCCTGTGAGAAGACCGAGATCCCGCGTGAACTGCGTCTGACGCCGACCCAGGAAAAGATACTTCACACGCTGATGATGTGGGGAAAGCCGCTCACGACGGAAGAGCTTGCTCGGCGCACGAACGTTTCTTACGGGCCCGTGAAACTGCTGCGGGAACGCGGATTCATCCAGTCGCAGCAGTCGCGGATCCGGACGGGAGCCGGTGATCACGATGCCGGTGAGTTCACGAAGCAGACGGACCTCGTTCTGAATCCGGAGCAGAACGCCGCGATGGTGAAGATCCGCGAGGCGCTCCATTCACGCAAAGTGCCGCGTCCGATCCTGCTCCACGGTGTGACGGGAAGCGGAAAGACGGAAGTCTACGTTCATGCGATCCGTGAAGTCGTCCGGGCCGGGCGTCAAGCGATCGTGCTGGTCCCGGAGATCTCGCTCACTCCGCAGACGGTCCAGCGGTTTCGGAGCCGATTCGCAAACATTGCGGTCCTGCACAGTCATTTGACGGATGCGCAGCGGCACGATGAATGGGAACGGATCCTGCACGGCGACGTGGAAGTCATCGTCGGAGCGCGAAGTGCCGTTTTTGCCCCGACGCCGCGTCTTGGGCTGATCGTCATCGATGAGGAGCACGAAACGAGTTTCAAGCAGGACTCCATGGCGCCTCGGTACCATGCGCGCGAGGTCGCGATCCAGCGCGGAAAGATGGAGAATGCGCTCGTCCTGCTCGGTTCTGCGACGCCGTCTCTGGAAAGCTGGCATCGGGCACAAACGGGTGAGTATGAGCTGATCCCGCTCGTTCGGCGCGTCAAAAACCGAGTCCTGCCGCACGTTTCAACGGTCGATCTTCGGATCCGGGACACGATCTCCAACGGTGCGATCGGCCGGAAAATGCACGTTGCGATGAATGAGTGTCTCCAAAAAAAGCAGCAGATCATCCTCTTCCTGAACCGCCGCGGTTTCTCGACGCACATTCAGTGCCCGGCCTGCGGAGCCGTTCTTTCCTGTCCGCACTGCGAGATCTCGCTCACGCACCACAAATCGGCCGGCGAGGTCATCTGCCATTACTGCGACTACCATTCCGTTCCGCCGCAGAACTGCCCGCAATGCGGAAGTCCGTCGATCCGATACTCCGGAATGGGGACGCAGAAACTCGAAGTTGAGATCCAGAGCCGGTTTCCAAATGCCCGTGTTTTGCGGATGGACACGGACTCGATGCAGGCTCGCGGTGCGCACGAGAAGGCGTTCGCTCAGTTTCGAGCAGGGGAGATCGACATTTTGCTCGGGACGCAGATGATCGCGAAGGGGCTGGACTTTCCGAACGTCACGCTCGTGGGCGTCATCAACGCGGACACTGCGCTGCATCTTCCGGATTTTCGTGCCGAGGAGCGCACGTTCCACCTCATCACGCAGGTCGCGGGACGGACCGGACGCGGCGACGCAGGCGGCGATGTGCTCGTTCAGTCCTTTCAGCCGGAGAATTCCGCGATCCAGTTCGCATGCCGGCACGATTACCATGGATTTGCGAACTACGCGCTTCCGCTTCGGAAAGCTCTCAAGTACCCGCCGTACGGGGAACTTGCGCGGATCGTCGTGCGCGGAACGGACGAAAATGGGGCGAAAGAGGCGGCAGAGACGCTCGCGCTGAGGATCCGGCAAGAGCTTCAGAGTCTTCATGCCGCGGACGGACGAGTCCTAGGCCCAGCGCCGTGCCCGGTCGTGAAACTGCGCGACTTCTACCGATTCCACATCCAGGCGCACGCGCGGGACCGGGACGTTCTCTGCGAGGCTCTGGAACGAACGCAGGCGGAGGTGAAGATCCCGTCGGAGATCCAGTGGATCATCGACCTGGACCCAATCGCCATGCTGTGAGAACGGCCCGAAAACCCGCCATTTGAATTGAAAAGACTCTAAAATCCCATGGCTATCATCCATTCATGCACTCGGTCAAGCCAGCCGTTGAGGTGCTCTCCGCCATTGCGGGCGCCGAAACCGTGTCCCGCTTTCGCGTAGATGTGCATTTCCGTCGGAATGTTCATCGTGCGGAGCTGGCGATAAACGGCCAAGGATCCCCACGACGGAACGGTATCCGCGTCGCCGTGAATGAGGCACATGGGGGGCGTTTGGGCGTCAAACGTGAAGTCGGTGACCATTTTCATATTCTCACCGGTCCCTGAGTACGGCCGGTCGCTGCATTCCTGCAGAACGTAAGCCGGGTAGACCGGGATCGCGAAATTCACGTGGCAGGAGACCTGATCGAGTTCATCGACCGGCTCGTAAGCGGGAGTCTGACTCGCAGCCGCCGTCATGAGCGTGAGATGCCCTCCAGCCGAGAAACCGAGGCAGCCGATCTTTTCCGGGTCGATGCCGAGTTCCGCAGCACGGGAACGAACGAGACGGACGCTGCGCTGTGCGTCCTGCCACGCGGAAAGATGCTTGGCTGTGTTTTGGGGACGAGCGACCCGGTATCGCACGATGACGGCCGTCACGCCTTTTTGGTTGAAGTACTGCGCGACTCGGACTCCTTCGTGCTGATCGCAGCATTTCCGGTACGCGCCGCCGGGAAAAATGATGACGCAGGCGCCGCTCTTCTTTTCCGCAGGAACGCAGAGCTCGTAAGTTGGGATGGTTTGGTGATCTTGGAAATTCGGAATTTTACCGTCCGGCCAAATCGGTATCTGCTCGCCGGCACAGAGTAGAGTACTGTGGAAGGCGAGGAAAAGAAAAAATGCCGTAAGGAAAGACGAAAGGAACGAAAAACGCATTTTAGGGAACATTGGGTCGAGAGCTCCTGATCTAGGGGAATTCGGACTGAAAAAATGAAACGCCGTCGAAAATGGACGGCGTTTTGCGTTGAGCGCACCGGGAATCGGAGTTTTCCGGCAAAGTGTACGCACGGTGGATCGGAGTTTTCCGGCAGAGTGCGTGTGCGCCGGGACTAGAATCCCATGACCGTCATCCAGGCTTTCACGCGGTCCAGCCACGCCGAGACGTGCTGCTCGCCGCGAATGCCGCCGAAACCGTGCTTCACGTTTGCGTAAATGTGCATTTCTGCCGGAATGTTCATCGTGCGGAGTTTGTGGTAGACCGCGACGGAGCCCATCGGCGAGTAGACGTCCAGATCACCATGGATGAGGCACATCGGCGGGGTCTTGGCGTCAAACGCAAAGTCGGCGACCATGGTCGAATCGTTCCCTTTTCCGGAATTGGGACCGTCATTTCCGTCTTCCAGAACGTAGGCCGGATAGACCGGGATCGCGAAGTTGACGTGGCACGGGACCTGATCGAGTTCATCGACCGGTTCGTAAGCGGGAGTCTGACTCGTCGTGGAGGTCATGAGCGTCAGGTGTCCGCCGGCAGAGAATCCGGTGCAGCCGATCTTTTCCGGATCGATCCCGAGTTCCGCGGCACGGGAACGGACGGTGCGTACCGCACGCTGCGCATCCTGCCAGGCCGTGACGTGCTTGGCAACGGTCTTGGGACGGGAAACTCGGTAGCGCACGATGACCGCCGTCACGCCTTTTTCGTTGAAGTAATTGGCGATCGCGACGCCTTCATGCTGGTCGCAGCAGCCTTGGTAGGCTCCGCCGGGGAAAACGACGACGCACGTGTCGCTTTTCTTTTCAGCCGGAACGCAGATCTCGTAGGTCGGCACAGTCTGGTGCGGCTCGAAATTCGGTGTTTTGCCTTCCGGCCAGAGGTTGACCCGCTCACCGGCAAAAACAGCACTTGAAAGCGTAAGCGAGAGGACGGCAAACAGCGCGAGGGCTGAGGAAAGGAATGTGTGTTTCATGATCAGTCTGTTCCTTGGTCTGGAATTTTTTTAGGTTTCGTTTTTGGGGGATTTTGGGGGACTTTTGAACTTTAAGGTTTGGAGATCTTTTCTGAAAGGGGGAAACGCCGTTTTTCATCAGACGGCGTTTTGCGTCAGACGCCGTTTTTCATCAGACGCCGTTTTTCATCAGACGCCGTTTTTCATCAGACGCCGTTTTTCATCAGACGGCGTTTTGCGTCAGACGGCGTTTTGCGTCAGACGGCGTTTTGCGTCAGACGGCGTTTTTCATCAGACGGCGTTTTGCGTCAGACGGCGTTTTGCGTCAGACGGCGTTTTGCGTCAGACGGCGTTTTGCGTCAGACGGCGTTTTGCGTCAGACGGCGTTTTGCGTCAGACGGCGTTTT
>JAFQOH010000103.1:0-13252 GCA_017403345.1 Thermoguttaceae bacterium | reverse complement strand
TGTATTAAGTGGAAGAACGGGGACGCTGCCAGAATCGGAAGGCGTTAATGGCGATACGCAGCCGATCCTGAAATTCAGCGGAATGTCTGTTCGGCATCAGTTCATGCAGGTCGAAGCCGTGCTTCCGGAAAAGCAGATCGGGACATTTACCGTTACGATTTCTTATGTGCTTTCCATGCCGAAATTGAGTACAGAAAAAGAGAGTTTGGTCGAGATCCGTCTTGCCAGTGCGGAAGATGGAACGACGGTAGAAAACATCCTAGAGCTGGCCTCCGAGGATGGTCTGGAGCTGATGTCGCCGTCGGAGCTCGATTTTGAGACGCCGTGGGAAGATATGGGGGCGTTTCTTGCTCAAAATCCTTTAAGTCGCGAGAAGGAGTGGGGTGAGATCTCCAGAAATCTTATGCCGAAGTTTTTCTGTAGGTCATTTTGTGCTCAGAATGATTTTCAGGTCAACGTGAAGCTGCGGCCGCTTTCGACGCAGAAAGTTACCATCATAGACCGATGTTGGATCCAGACTTGGTTGACGAAAGATGCGCGGCAGGATCGAGCAGTCTTTCTTTTTCCGCCTCTCTATGAATCGGGAGTTTCCGAGCCGGAAAACGGCTGGGGTGAGGGAACGTACATTCCGCCGCGTACGCTCACGATCCAGCTGCCGCACGACGTTCAGATGGAAAGCGTGCGTGTTTGGATCGACGGGGAAGCCGCCGCGGGGGCGCAGGTGAAGAGACAGCCGCCGAATTTGCTTCAGGTCACATTTTCGCCGAAGGATCTTTTTCAGGCGCAGACGGTTGAGCTTTTCTGCCAGTTTCCTAAAGGGCATGGGGTAGAGCATTTTTTGAAGGCAGAGATCCCGTACATTCAGGAGGCAGCGTGGGTGCGCGGGCTCTTCTGGCAGCTGGTCCTTCCGCAAGACACACATTTGCTGACGGTACCGCCGGATTTTACGATGGAGTATCGTTGGGGCTGGTGCAGCAGTTTTCTTGGCCGGATGCCTCTCTGGGAGCAGCCTGCGCTTGAAACGTGGTCTGGGGCGATCCCTGGGACTCCGGCTCCTGCGCAGATGAATCGGTACGTTTTGTCAGGGATGGGAAATGGTCAGCTGATGAGTTCCGAGATCCCTCTTTACCTTGCGGACCGTACAGCAGTCGTTGGCGTCTTGGGGGGCTGTGTACTGATTTTGGGGATCATATTCCTGGTTTTGAAACTTTACAAATCGTTTTTCGCGCAAATTTTGTTCTGGATCCTCCTCGGCGGCCTTGCGGTTCGATTCCCGGATTACGCGGTACTTTGTGCCCAGGCGGGAGTTTTGGGATTTTTGGCGATTTTCGTTTCTATGATGTGCGGTTTGAGAAGGACACTTCAACACAAAATGAGTGTGAATTTGCCATCTGAGGATCAGACGGTGCATCATGCGCCGGGGCTCCAGACGATGGTCGCCCTTTCGGAGGATTCCCGCCACGCATTCAAAACCGTAACTTTTGAGCAAAACATGGGGATCTCGGACGCGAGTTTTTCCACGGTCATCCGAAAAAATTGAGTTCGCTGGGTACTCGGCTTGGAGGACTGGAGAGGCTTTTCATGAAATTTCAGTTGATTTTTCCAATTCATTTAGCGATTTTGCTTCCGGCTGTTCTCTGTATCAGTACGGGGTGGGGGAGCCTCTGTTCTGGAAATGAAACGGAGGCTTTTCGGAATGGAACGGTCTCGGAGGACCAGAGTACCGGCCTTAAAGACGATCGGCCATTTTCTGGGGATGGGACGTTGAGGGATACACTCAGAAGAAACGGCGTCTCTGAAGTACAGGAAGAGGGAACTGCGGGTGAGGCCAAGAAGACGGAGCTGCCGGGAAGGTCGTTTCGCAGGGTCTACGTTCCAGAAGCTCTCCTTCCTTCCGTTCCGATTCAGGGCGGCGGATTTTGGCCTGTGCCTGCTCTGGAATTTGAGCGATGGGCAGAGTTGAAAGATTCGGAGCATGTCGAAGAAACGGATCCGCGCGGAAAGATCATGACGCACCAGGCACGTTATGAGGCGGAACTTTTGGATCCGCGTTTTTTAAGCGGCAGAGCAGAGTTTTTGCTTCAATGTGCGCCTGTCGGGACTGATTTGGCCTCGGGCAGCAGAGGGAAAAGTGAGGAGGTTCCTAGAGATCATGTTTGGAAAATGCCTCCGGTTCGATTTGCAGTTCACGGGTTTCTACATCCGGGATCTGCTGAATGGGGACAGGATGGAGAACGTTTTCTGATGGGGAGCGTTCCCGTGACGGGGACTTCGGGCGAACTCGGAACCTCTGGGCAGGATGATGGAACCTCTGGGCAGGATGAGACTGTAGCCGAGGGGCTTTCAGTGCCGGATACTTTTGAGAATGGTATGGATCTCGGAGCGGAAGCGGTGACGGAAAAGTCAGTGAATGCCGCTTCGCAGTTCGACGCAGTCTCGCAGTTTGACGCCGCTTCGCCAGTAGAGATGCAGAGAGGACGACGCCATTTTCGGTTTCTGGAAAATGGTGTGGGGGAAGTGGAACTTTCTTCGCAGGATTTTGATTCGGAAGGATTTTGTCGAGCCGGATTTCTTTGGTCTCAGAATGGAGTTTCTTCTCCAGGCGGTGAGATCGTGTTCGATTTGGAGTGGATCCCTTCTGCAGATACCCGGTGGATCTTGAGATTGCCGCGAAAATGGATCCCGGAAACTTCCGATGGGATCGTATTTCTCCGGAGTACAGGATCGGACACTCCATCTGAAATGGTGCGTACTGAATCCGGTGTGCAGTCTGAAACGCCCAAAGGGGCGCAGTCAGAAGATCCGAATGGGACGCCGGCTGGAACGGCGGCCGAGACCGGAAATGAGCTGCGTGTCTGGGAAATTTTCTTTGGCGGACGCAGAACTGCGCGTTTGGTACTTCGTCCGGAAGAGAGTGTTTTGCACCAGAAACCAACGCCGTTGGCCGTGGAACAGAAAACGATCTGCCAGCTTTCCAAAAATGGGATAGACGTTTTTGTTCGGATGAATTTGGATATTCTGACGAATGACGAAAAACCGGCTTCACAGATGCGAGAGCTTCGTGTGCGGATCGATGGCGGGCTCGTGCCGGTTTCGGTTCGATTCAATGAGGAAGAGACGGTTTGGTCTGTGTTTTCGACGGATGCGTCAGACAGTCCAAATGCAGTGAACTGGAAACGTTCCGGAACCGGACTTTTTTCTTCTGCATTTCTGAAAAATTCCGGTCATGGGAGTATGTATCTTACGATCACACTGCCTGAGGAAGTGAAGGGGAGCGGAAATCGTCTTGAGATCAATGCAGTCGGCAGTGTGGATGCGTGGCTGAATGAGAACGAGACGTCTTTGCGCAGTTTGCCGAAGATCAGGCTTCAGAATGCGCTGCTGAGGGAGAGTCAAACGCAGCTTCAGATTTTTTCTCCGATGGAATTGGCCGATCTTTCATTGGAGAATGGATCGCTCCTTTACCATCAGGAAAATTCCGCGCTGGCGATAGAAGAATTGGGGATCCAAGAGCATTCGGAAGACGTTTCCGTAAAGATCGCGCTTGGGCAGCGTTCTTTTCCGCTTGACGTGGACATGACGACGGCGGTAGATTTTCAGGAAAATGAAATTTTTGCCGTGATGGAACTCCTTGCGTCGGTGAAAGGGGGCGAGTATTTTGAGATCTGGGGAGTCGTGGATCGTGCGTGGACGATCGATTCTGTCGAGTCAGACTGGGTCGGTCTGATCGAAGACTGGAATTTGGAACTCGATCCAGGGAATGTGCATCAGGCACTTTCGAACTTGGACCCGATGGGCGGTCTTCCGGAGAAACTGACTTCGGCCGGTTGGGATCTTGATTCATTAGGGATCCTGAAGATCCAGCTGTCTCACTCGGTACGTCCTGGAAATCCGGTTTCTTTGAGGATCCGTGGCCGAAGACTTGGCTATGCGAACGATTTTACTTTCAGCAGTATTCAGCTTGCACCGCTTTATCTGCCGACCTGTCAAATCGGGCAGTCGTGGATCTTGTGCGGATCATCGAATGCCTGGAGCGTTCATTTTCTTGAACCTTACCGGGATCAGGAGATCTACTGGGAGGATCTTGCGGATGATTTCGGAAGATCAGAGCTCCGGGCGGGTACCGTGCGGGGAGATGGATCCATTTTCCCGGACCAGTCTTCGCAGTCTTCACGTTCTGCGGATCCATCAGAGAGCTCGTCGGCGGTTCCTTCGGCAGCTTCCGGTCCCTTGGGGGGATCGCAGAATGGGAGTTCGTTTGGAACGTCGCTGGATGCGGGAGAAGCTGGGAGTGTTTCTCGTTCCGGCGGGCGCGATGGAGAGGATATTTCGCGTTCGGCCAAGGGATCCAATGAGCCTGGGAGTGTTTTTGAGATGCTGAACCGTGCTCGTGAGCATTTTCCGGAGCATACGGTATTTCTGACCGGTATTCAGGATTTCCGGACGGCTCCGATGCTTCATTTAGAGCGTTTGCCGCAGCAATTTACGGTCAAGGTCCATGGATTCTATGACATTGCGTTTGATTCAAGTGCGATCTTTCGGATCTCCTGTGACCCCAAAGGAGCGGAGATCGACCGGATCCAGGTCATGATCCGTCCGGGAACGCTTTTGGGGACGAGTTGGAAATTTCCACGTCATTTGCACGGCAGCGAGGCGGAATGTATCCAGCGTCACTCGATAAACGATCCTCAGGATCTCAATGCTTCATTTGAGCTTTGGGAGATCCGTTTTCCGCATCCTCAAAGAGAAAAATTTGATTTTGAGGTCGCTCTTTTGACCACTTCGGCATTTGAAACCGGCGATCCCGTCCGAAATGGAGAGGAGGAGACGAATGAGAAAATCTACTTACGTGCTTCGGAGAGTGCGCTGCTGAACAGTTACGTTTCCATGACGCAGGATGAGCAGAGAGCGTGGTGGCGTACTCATTTTCCGGATGGACTTGATCTGCCTCTGATCGATGTGCTGAATGCCAGCGAGTGTTCCGGTCTGGTGACGCTCAAAAACGATATTACGGACCGGATCCATGTTGAGACGAGAGAAATGGCGCCGACGCTCCTTTCTGTTGCAGAGCTCTCCGGGATCCTGGGGGAAAATGCGCTGGAGGATTGTGTTCAGTTCCGTTTTGATCCGCATGCGATCTCCAATTCGCCTGCGCCGATTTTGAAATTGAATTGGAAAAATCAGAATGTCTCGCTTCCATCTGCGTGGATCTGGGAAAATGTTTGCCGGACCCACTGTTTTGGAAATGGGAAAAGGGGGCATTTGCTTACGTTTCGGATAGAGAATGTGGATCAGGATCAGATGATGCTCCGCATTCATCCGGATCAGCCGGGGCGTACCATGGAACTTTGGGCGGTCTGGGTCGATGGTCAGCGATTGCCTTTGGATTCCGTTCTTTTGTCTTCCGGTTCCGCTGGAGAAACAGGAACGGTGCAGGTCGGTGAGCGTTCTGCCGGTGCATCAGAAGAAGATCCCGGAGAAAAAGCTGGAGAAAAAGCGCGCGGAAAAGCGCGCGGAAAAGCGGGTGAGAATACGGAAACTGCTTTCATGCAGAAGAAAGATCTCGGAACAGACTTCACATGTGCGGAAGTCGGCGGAACTGTTTTGCGCATTCCTTTTCCGCGTTGGAAACGAGAGATACAGGTCTCCGTTCAATGGCTTGAAGCTACTGAGAAACCCGGCATTTTCCAACGGCTCGATCCGCCGAAATTTTCAACAGACCTGCCGCTCCTTCAGCGTGTCTGGCAGGTCAGGTTCCCTGAAAATTTTGTGCCTTTGTATGGTCTCAGTCTGGATCGGAGCTGGATGGCGCATCCGTCTTTTCCGGAACAGGAAGGCCGAGACGGCAAACTGCGCGATACGTTGCTCGTCCGGCTTTTGGGGGACTTTCGCATCGGCCAGAGTTTTCTGACTTCCCGGACTGGCGTTTTCCGGTCGGACGGAAGTACTGGAGACCTTGCGATGGAAGAGGAGTATGCGCCGGAAGGGACCATTAGGACGAATGGAAAAAATGAGGACGAAATTTTGAAATTTTCGTCTCTTGAGTATGTCGGTGAAACGGATCTGCTGACGGATGAAAACTGTTGTTTGCTGAAAGAGTTTCGGCCTGTCTGGATCCTGCATGGAAATTTTCTGGAGGCGTGCCGTGGATTCTTCCTCATTCTGGTTTGCCTCGTGACGGTGCGTTTTTTTGCTTCGCGGCGTTTCCTAAGGATCTGTCTGTGCGGTGTCTTTGCGGCACTGACCATGATCGTACCACTGGTTTGGACTCCTGTTGTTTCCGGAATTTTTCTTGGGATCCTTGCGTCATTCGCGGTCAGCTCCATGCGACGGCATTTGGATCACGTCGCGAAACACGGAAAACCTGTCATTGAGGTCCAGGCAGCATCCGGCTCCGGTACGCTCACCGCCACGGTTCGTGAGAGGTTAGGAGGAAATCTTTTCCGGAAACGGAATGGCGGAAACGTGGAGAATGGCGCATCTGAAAGTGAGAGTTTTACGGATGTTCCTGGAACGGGAGCGGACTTGAGCGGAACTCGGAAATTGCAGCTTGCGGACTCGGAAAATGCCTCAGGGACCCGTGAGCTGGATGAGCCGCCTGGGAATGCGGACTCGGAGAGACGGTCAGGAAAAGAGATCGAGGAGTCTGACGTTTTGAAAGTGAGAGGAAAGGGGGAGGTACGATGAGTATGCAAAAGATCCGGAACTGGGATCCTAGGTCGTCACTCGGCTTTTTCCTGTGTCGAGCTCCGTGGAATGACTGGGAGTGCGGCCTGTTGCCTGCTTGCTGCGCGATCCTGCTTTGGTGCGGAATGATCTTGTGCGGCGGGAATTTGTTGTGGGCGCAGGATCCTGGGATCTCTGCCGGCGCAGATCCGGTCACAGCGGCAGCTCTGTCTCAAAATCATTCCGAAGTGGGAGAGATCTCGAGCGAAACGGAACCGGGAACATTGTCGGAACCGCTTTCGCCACCCTCTTTTTCGCCTGCGGATATGGAAATCCAACCAGAAATGAGACCGGAAATGAGACCGGAAATGAGACCGGAAATGAGACCGGAAATGAGACCGGAGCTTCGTTCTGTCGACCAGACGTCTGGAGCATTTCCGGAAAAGATGCCGTGGGTCCTCATTCCGATGGATCCGTCGGGAGATCCGTCGCAGGAAGAATACTATGTGCCTCTTTCTTTCTTTCATCAGCTGCAGAAACCAATGAAGGCGCAAAGTGAGGGCGTGGGGCGATATTTTTTTCTTCATGCGCTTTACTCGGCGAGCCTGCATCAGACACTGACGTCCAGTGAGCTGATGATGGATCCCATTTTGGCGAAGTATGAGATCGAGGTCCTTCTGCCGGACACGAAGATCCGTTTTCCTTTTTATTCCAGTCAGGTCTATGTGGCTCCTGGAGCAGTTCGTCTGAATGGAGAGCCGCTTCAGATCCTTTGGGAAGATGAGCAGCCAGTCGTACGCATTGACCGGCCGGGACGCTATCTTTTAGAGTTCACGCTGCTGCCGATCACGGGAACCGTGGAAAAATTGGTGCCGATCGGACAGGAGGGAGTGAAGGGAGGTACTCCTTTTTCTGTACGGGACGGCAGGGGGGGGGAGAAAAAAGACGCTTCCGCAGCCGGGCCCTTTCCGGAACCGGATACTCCTTGGGATCCGCTGGAACTTCAGCGCCTCTCTGCGTCGGCAGAAAATCAGGCGAGTCAGTCCGGTTTTTCTCTGAATGGACTTCGTTTCCAGATCCCGCAGATCCCTAATTCTCAGTTGGAACTTCAGGTCCCGCAGGATGCAAACACGCTGTTCTTTCCATTTGCGCATGGACGGCAGCGGTACGATCAGCTCACTCGGTCGTGGGTCGTACAGCTTGGTGCTTCTCCCATGCTTGCGGTCTACTGGAAGGCAATGGGGGCCAGAGAAACAGATCGAATGATCGCGGCGGATGAACTTTACGTCTGGAGTCTAGGAAATGATCGGCATTTTCTGGAATCCAGATGCCGTTTCCGGGCGGAAGGTGAGATCCGGCGTCTCGAATGGACGATGGATCCCCGTTGGAGTTTTTCTGAAGATCAGTTAGCCGTTTTCTTTTGGAAAGAACGGGATCCGGTTTACTTTTCGCAGGAAATGGACGATCCGGGACCTGGTCAGATCCTTGTGCCGTACCAGGGAAAGAAAGAGCTTCAGGTCATTCAGGAAGGAAGGCAGCAGAGGGTGATCTTGAGTTTTCCGGAGGGGATCTCGGAAGTACTTTTGGTCCAGTTTGTATTGCGGACTTCCGAGACGTGCGGAAATGTCGGGACGTTCCTTTTGCCGGTGATTCGGACTGAGAAAACGCGTGTTCTTCGCCGATGGTTTCTGACTCAGGTCCCCCGATCCATAGGCCTCGCCATACCGAAGGAACTGGATCCTCCAATGGTCTCCATTCCGGAATTTTTTTCAGTCTGGAAAGATTTTGGAGGAAAAAAGTATGAAATTACTAGCATTGCGGAAAACAAAGACGAAAACGACGTCCTTGGCAGACGCACGTTTGTGCAGGATGGTACGGAGGAGGAATTGGCATTTTCGCCGGGAGTTTTTGATGAAGAGGATGAATTGGAACCTCTGACCCGGAATTCTGAAGAGCTTTCCGCGGGAGAAGCACTGAAACCTGATGGAAGTACTGTGTCTGCGAACGGGGCTGCGAACGGGGCTGCGAACGGAACTGCGAACGGAACTGCGAACGGAACTGCGAACGGAACTGCGAACGGGGCTGAAAATGCGGAAACTGTATTTCAGAGCGTTGATCCGAGCACGCAGGATGAGCAAGAGGGCGCTTTTTCCGCAAGGAATGGAACGCAGAGAACGACATTGCCTTCCATACTCGTTCTTGATGATACGGCAGGGGGGAGCCGGAACCAGCTTTGGAGAGTTTCGTCAAAACCGATCTCGAAAGTGCTTCAGATCTCCGACGAACTTACGTGCGTTTTTGGACAGGAGTCGTTGGAATTACTCTATTCCGTACATTTTGCAAGTGAGGACGAACTTCCCCTTTTCTTGCGTGTGGATGTGCCCGAAAAAATGCTGGTCCGTAAAGTTTTGCTTGTGGACGGCCAGAGACAGTCGGCTTTACGATGCGTAAACATACGCCCCGGACAGATCGGTATCTTTCGTTTGAAGGCATCCAGCGAGGGACCGTATGCAGGAACCGCACGGCATTCAGAAGTTACGGATGAAAAAAAGGACGATTTTGCGGCCGAACAACAAAAAGTCGCATTTTTAGGAGTGCCGCCAGTTTGGAGTGCGGAACAGGAAGGCGGAGGGCGTCCTTGTCGAATCGAGATCCTCGGGACGATCAATATTGGAAAACTTGAACCTAACGGATCTGTCTGCGAATTTCCTAGGATCGCCTTAGCAGAAAGGGAATTGACGCCTGTTGGGCGCAAGGTGCATCTTTTCCGTACTTCACAGGTGCTGGCAGAGCTCATGGGGGGACTTCCTTCGTCTGAACTCCTTTCTTCGGTACCGGCAGTTTTACCTCGCATGGAGACGGTATCCGAAAACATTGGAAGTATTCGGCCGATTGCAAGTTTTCTGCAGAATGGGAAGGATGGATCTGTGCGAAAGGTGGCTCTCCGTCCTAATCGGCCTCAGATCCAGGCGGATGTTCGTTTGGTTTTGAAAAGTCCATTGAATTCCGAAAATAGTGGTGAGACAGCTCGCGGGAGTACGCTTGCGGAAGGGGAAACGAAAGACGGAGAGAGCGCAAATGCCAGTGATGGCTCCGGCTTCGGCTTTGAGAGGGAACGCGGAACCGGACGCGATACGGAAAAAGAGTCTGGAAACCGGGACACCGAAAACGATTTGGGCATTGGGGAGGAATCGGAATTTTCCGCAAAGAACGGGACGGCAGCCTTCCGAAGCGCGAAAAACGAGTCAGCTGCGGACATTTCGAGTACTTCTGAAGACCAGGAAAGAACGGAAAACAGACCGAAGAAAGAAGATGAACGTCAACGTGAGGACGTTTGGATCTCCGCGGGTGCACAGGATCAGGGAGCGGGAACGTCTGGGACTGGAAACACGGAGACTCTGCCGTCTGGAACGTCGGAGAACACCGGCGCGGCAATGCGTTCATCGGCTGCGGAAGAGACACACGGTGCCGGATCTGCCTATGGAACGCAAAATGCTGGTGCTTTAGGATGGCAGATGTGCGTGGAATTGCAGCTTGAGGTGAAAGACGGGCTTGCGGATGAGATCGTGGTGGAGATCCCAGGTGATCTTGCGACTCCGTTTCTTCTGGAACCGCCGATGCCATTCGAACTGGAATCGCTTACGGACGATGAAGTCAAGCGTGCTGAAGAGTCGGTATCCGTAGCTGGTGTCGAGCCTCCTTCTGGGAATGGAACGGCATTAGGAGAGCGCCCGGCAGACGGAGTGTCTTCTGCTAAACGTGGGAAGGGGAGCTCTGGACAAAATTGGATCCGGATGGTCATTCATCCTCCCAAGGCGCTTGAAGGAACTGCGCGTATGCGGATCACTGGAAGGGTACGGGAAGATCGGCTGGTTTCTACTCCGGGCGAGATCGCGCATCTTCCTAGTTTGCGTTTTCCCAGAATGGAGATCCGTCGGTACGAAGTGGTTTTGCCTGCCTATTTGCCGAGCGGAGAGAAAAACCGGTACGTCTGGAGAACGGAAGGGATGAGTCCGATCGCCTCTTCTGTTTTTTCGGCATCGGCACTGGAACAGACGGAAACTCTCGGCAGCTCGAATGACGCTGACTCGAAAAATAGCGTAACGGAACGTTTGGAGACGGCACAAAATACAGACGTCTGCCAGCTGGAATTTCCAGAGTGGAAAAGTGGTGAAGCTGTGAGGGTTTTCCGCGTCAGCGAGCCGGATTTTCAGGCGTTCCTGGAACCTCAAAGCCGCGTTTTGATGAATCCTGTCGTCATTTCTGCCGAGCATTGGGTCTATCAGGATCCAGAGTTGGAATTTCTTGGACTTGGAAGCTTCGATCTTCTTCCGAAGAAAGCTGCGTTCTGTATTTTACGCTTTCCGCGCTGCATGAAACTCTTGGAGATCCACTTGGATTCGCTTCCTGTTCAGCTGGAAGAAGTTTTCTGGGACGCTGAGAGGATGGAATTTTTGCAGAGAGACGCAGGAAATCAGGAAGATGCGCTTTATCGATTTTATCGGATCTCTCTTCGGTCACTTCAGTTTCCGCAGCGGTTGGAGGTGCTTTACCATAGTATCTCGTTTGGTATGGAAGATGGAATGGATGCTGGCTTGGAGGCAAGTGTCGGTCCATTTCTGCCGCTCAAGTCACTGGTTGCCAAGAAAGTATGCGGAACGGAATTGCCGCTGCCGGCGGTGATCCAGCAGAATGAGGAAACGTTTCAGGTACTGGATGGAATGAGGGGAGCGTTCTTTCTCTTTGGGGAGGAGGATGAGGAGCTTGGGGATGAGCGACTGTACCTTTTGCCGAGATCTGGTACTCCTGGTGAAATGGAACAGTCTGCAAAACTTTTGAAAAAGGTCTCGCCCGTGGAGCTCCAATGTCGCGGGCTGAGGCATTTGCACGACTTGGCGAATCGAGCGGCTGCGCTGCCCGTTTCTGGAGAGTTCGCCCGAGAGGAACAGCGGCGCTGGTTTGAGAACTGGAATCTTTTGCGTCTCAGCGATGAGGGGTTTCTGGAGAAATCGCTCGCTGGAATGGGTGGAAATGAAGCGGCGCTGGAGTCGGGCGAGCTGGAAGAATGCCGTAGGAGCGCAGAGCTGCTTTTTGCCGATGGGATGCGTATTTTTGAAAGCCGTCTCTCCCGCGAGGATTTGATGCCGGATGTCCTTGAAGAAAGAATGAACTTCTTGCAGAAAAACTCACTTCGGCTTGCATTTGTCAGAATGCTGCCTGAAAAGATCCAGTGCCGCAGTGCATTTGATTCGGAAGGTGCTTCGGCTTTTTTCCTTGACGCGGTCCCGCACACAGTGTCGGTTTGCCCGAAATTCATCTGGCCGGCGGCATTGACCCTGTTTTTCACACTCCTGATACTCTTGGGGCTCCGTATCTATCCGAAAATGCCGGAAGAACTGCGTTCTGCTCCGTTCTGGCTTTTGATCCTGAGTGTTTTGGGGCTCTTAGGAGGGCGGTCTCTTTGGATCTGCGGTGTGATGCTAGCCGTTTCGATCCTCTGGATCGCGGACCGTTTCCGGAAACGTTTTACGGAATGAGCGCGGGGAAGCTGAAAAAATAGAAACAAAAATGGAATGAAAGAAAAAGAGCCTGACTTCGATCGAGGTCCGGCTCTTTTTTTGTTTTTCCCTTTCAGGAAGTCAGACTACGCCTTCTTTTTCCCATTTTTGAAAGCGCAGAAAATGAGTGCGCCGGCTGCGATGAGCAGTGGGATTGCAATGAGCGGACGGAACCAGAGCCAGGCAATGGCGATCGTGATCAGCGAAACGGCCGCAGCAAGCAGACCTGCCACGATATTCGTCGCGCCGCCGACGAGACTGCCGAGGAACGGGATGACGTCTGCCAGCACGGAGAGAGGCTTGAAGATCATGCCGAAACCGATGAACATCAGGAAGAAACCAACAGCACGAAGGATCCAGCCGAACGTGCTGTTTTCAGACTGCGCATTTTCAAACATTGCGTCCATGGTGGTCGTGCCGACTTCCACGCGCTCGATCGAATTCCCTTTGATCTGGAACGGGATCAGTTTCCCGTCCTTCTGGCCTGCGATGACGCTGACGTCACCATTGCCGACGAACTCAAACGAGATGCGGACATCGCCGATCTGCGGATGATTGGGGTCTGCGCCGATGTAGTACATGCCGTTCACGACCTGCGGACCGGCGGGAACTGCCTGCTGGACCATGCCGTTGGCCGGGACTGCGTAAACTGGAGCCGTGCCGGGCTGCGCGACGTAGACCTGAGTCGTTCCGGCGGGGACAGTACTAGGCTGGACCACTACTGGCTGCTGGACCACGACAGGCTGAACTGCGGCTGGCTGCTGAACTGCGACAGGCTGAACTGCGGCTGGCTGCTGAACTGCGACAGGCTGCTGAACTGCGACAGGCTGAACTGCGGCTGGCTGCTGAACTGCTGGAGCCGGTGTGGTACTTGTCATGGACGTAGACGGAACTGCAGCTTCCACCGGGACGGCAGCCGGAGCAGGTGCGGCTTCTACCGGGACGGCGGCCGGAGCAGGAGCAGCTTCCACCGGGACGGCGGCCGGAGCAGGAGCAGCTTCCACCGGGACGGCGGCCGGAGCAGGTGC